>JBDSPC010000086.1:0-8587 GCA_039914485.1 Nocardioides sp. | reverse complement strand
GTCCCGGCGGGAGGCTCTCCACGCGGCTGCCCGTCAGATGCAGGATGTGGCTCTCTACCGGTCTGCAGCCCGCCGGGCGCCGTGACGAGGTGTGGCTCCAGAGGGGACTGCCCTGCTCGTAGTAGCGCTGCCCGCCTCGCCGTCCCTATTGGAACGAGCACAGGTAGGAGCAGCAACATGAATCACGTCATCATCGGGGTCGATCCCCACAAGCTCTCGGCCACCATCGAGGTCGTCGACCGCCACGAGAAGCTCCTCGGGTCGGACCGGTTCGCGACCGACCAGGCCGGCTACAGCGCGATGCGGACGTACGTGAAGAACTGGCCCGACCGGCTCTGGGCGATCGAGGGATCCAACGGTGCCGGCCGATCCTTGGCCCAGCGTCTGCTCGAGGCCGGCGAACACGTCGTCGACGTGCCGGCCAAGCTGGCTGCCCGGGTAAGGCTCTTCGACACCGGCCACAACCGCAAGACCGATGCCCGTGACGCGCACTCGATTGCGATCGTCGCGGTACGAACTACGACCCTGCGGGTGCTGCGCCGCGACGGTGAACTTGAGGCACTGCGGATGTTGTGTGACCGACGTGAGGAGCTCACCCGTCTTCGGGTCCAGACCGTGAATCGGCTCCATCGACTGCTGGCCGAGCTGGTCCCGGGCCACGCCAAGAAGGACCTCACAGCCCTGCAGGCCAAGGCGATCCTGGCCACCGTGCGCCCGCGCGACATCGCCGGGAAGACCCGTCGCAGGATCGCTGCCGAGGAGCTCGCCGACCTGGTTGCTGTCGAGGCGAAGATGAAGAAGGCCACCGCCGAGCTCAAGGTCCTGGTCAAGGCCCGCGGGTCACGGCTGATGGACCTGCACGGAGTAGGGCCGGTGGTCGCCGCCCGAACGCTGGCCGACGTCGGTGACATCGCCCGGTTCGCCGACCGCAACAGGTTTGCGTCCTGGACCGGCACAGCACCCCTGGACGCCTCCTCGGGTGAGCAGAACCGGCACCGGCTATCGCGGGCCGGGAACCGGCGGATGAACCACATGATCCACATTGCTGCGATCAGCCAAATCCGGATCGACACTCCCGGCCGGGTCTATTACCGGCGCAAGCTCGCCGCCGGGAAGACACCACTCGAAGCGCTGCGTTGCCTCAAGCGCAGGATCTCCGACGCCTTCTACCGACAGCTACTCGCCGACGCCGATCAAGCCGCTCAGTCCAACGCTTCCGAGCCGGTTGGCACGGGTCCGGGAGGGCACTGCGGGGCGTCTCAAGAATCCAGCGCGGTCGACCTGCCCCCGCGAATCGACACTTCGGATCAGCCACTTCCCGGACCCGCGAACCAGACGCTACGCCCGCGACCGCCAGCCCGGAAGAAGTCACTCGAAACTGCCGGTTGACAACAAAGGGGAGCCGGAGTGACGTTGCCCTACCGGGACGGCGAACGTGTCGGCTACAGGCGCGAAGACGCAGCGGGGGTAGTGCCGCAGGGTCTGGAGCAGTGCCTTGTGAGTAGCGGCATGAGCTATTGACAGTCAAAGGCGGCGGTTACACGCCGGCCCCGACACACGGATCGCCGCCAGGTCCGCGCGTCCTGAACGCGGCGGGATGACGCGAGTTTGTGCTCCTGGTGTCGTTCACCTGAGCACTCGGGCAGATCCTCCGAGAGATCGATTCCTGGCTGGGTCGTCCCGCTCGGAATATGTGCGGCATCGCACTGCTTGCCGCTGATGTACCTCGGCCAAGAAATGTCTGATCCCTGTGTCGTAATGGTGACTACCCATTCGTCGTATGGATAGAGGGTGGTCGACCGGCCTCCAGAGCACACCGAAACCGAAGGACGAGCCATGACCCCGCACAGCGACGGAGTTCCCGAAGCGTCGACAGACTCCGAACTCGCCGCGCTCGAGGCCGAGTTCGGCCAAACTCCCGACGAGCCCGTCGATAGCTACAAGACACCGCTCGTCATCAAGCTCCTGGTCGCCGCGACGTTCGTCGTGATCCTCAACGAGACGATCATGCTCAATGCGATTCCACACCTCATGGTCGACTTCGATGTGAAGGCGCGCGACGCGCAGTGGATCTCGTCCATCTTCATGCTGACGATGGCCGCAGTCATTCCGATCACGGGATGGTTCTTGCAGCGCGTGACTACTCGCACCGCCTACACGATCGCGATGACGACGTTCGGTATCGGCACGATCATCTGCGGTACGGCGCCGATCTTCGAGATGCTGCTCGTCGGGCGCGCGGTCCAAGCCGCCGGCACCGCAGTGATGATGCCGCTCCTCATGACGACCGTCATGACGGTCGTCCCCGAGCACGCCCGGGGCCGCGTGATGGGCAATATGATGCTCGCGATCTCGGTCGCGCCTGCCATGGGTCCGGCTGTCTCCGGACTCATCCTCGATCTCGGCTCATGGAGATTAATCTTTGCCTTCATGTTGCCCGTGGCCGTCATCGTCTCAATGCTCAGCCTGCGACACCTCAAGGACGTTGGCGAGACCAACACCGCGCCAGTAAGCTGGTTCAGCGTCGCCGTTGCTGCGCTCGGCTTCAGTACGTTGGTCTACGGTCTCAGCGAGGTTGGCGCACGCGGCACCGGCCAGCTGACACTGTTGATCGGCGGCGGCGCCGCTCTGGTCGCACTGTTCACACTGTGGCAGCTGCGCCTGCAGCGCGTCGGCAGCCCGCTGCTCGACCTGCGGGCCTTCAAACACCGTACGTTCACCGTGACCCTGGTGCTGATGTCGATGGCATTCATGGCATTCCTCGGTTCGATGATCCTGTTGCCGCTCTACCTACAGCAATTGCGAGGATTGTCGGCCATGCAGACCGGCCTGCTCGTCATGCCGGGTGGACTGGCCATGGGACTGCTTGGCCCGCGCGTCGGCGCCCTCTACGACAAGATCGGCGCACGTCCGCTGGTGATCCCGGGCTCCATCCTCATGGTCGTCGCGCTGTTCACGATGAGCCGTGTCGTAGACGCTGACACCCCCTACGCGCTACTTCTTGGCCTGCACGTGTTGCTGATGCTCAGCCTTGCGGCGATCTTTACACCGGTGTTCACGCTCGGCCTGGGCGCTTTGCCGCCTGAGCTGTACTCGCACGGCAGCTCGATCCTCGGCACCCTCCAGCAGGTTGCCGGTGCGATCGGGACTGCAGCCCTCGTCGTGATCCTCGAGAACCGCTCGGAGAGCCTCATGTCCGGCGGCTCAACGGCGGATGAGGCGTTCATCGGAGGTCTGCAATGGGCGTTCATCGCTGGCAGCATGTTCGGAGCGGTCGTGATCGCGCTCTCGTTGCTCCTGCCAGCCAAGGCCGACCAGCCTGCGGGTCCGGCGCACTGAACCAAGGCAGCCGTTAGCAAATCCCCAGGAGCCTGCTGAAGGAGGTATGCCGTGGCGCGTCCAGCACCAATGACCGACGAGCCCCAGCACAGCCACCGTCAAATTCGCGGCGAAAAGACGCGACCGGTCATCGTCGACTCGTGCCGAATCAGGAGGTCCACCTGCAACGTCGGCGCGTCGGCCGTAGAGCTACTCCTGAGCTCGCTTCCACCCTGCCAAGCGATCATTCTTGTGATGCAGACCGACGAGCCTGGCGGGAAGCCACCACTTCACGGCTCGACCAAGGGCGGTTCTACGGCACCAGCAATCCGGGTCGCAACCGCACTCGCGATTGCGAGGATTGTGGATGTGCTGCAGGACGCTCCGTGCCACGACACGAGGCTACTCTGCCTCGGGTCCGCTGAAGCCTGGCTGGAGGGAGTCCGGGCCGAGCGGCTCACCAGGTCTTGTCCGTGCAAACTGACGCGGCGGTGTGACGACCTCGGTCAGCAGCATGGGTTCGTCTCTCGTCGTCAAGCGAGCCGGCTTCAAGGGAGGTCGGGATCTGGGTGTTCGCTCGCGAACTGTTGTGCGGCGTCGTGGTGGATGAGTCCCTGGTCGAGGAGCCACTCGACGGCCCGGCGCTGGGCTCGAACATCACGCAGGGCGTGCCACGGCGAGATCAATTCGGGGTGGTGTTCATAGACCTGGTTCTTGAATCGTCTGAAGGCTCCCCGCCCCTGCAGGGACTGGGTCAGGCGTCGGCCGACCGCGCTGTCGCTGATGCCGTCAGCAAAGTCGGCCATGTCCTGAAACCACACGTAGGGCGGGAGAGGATCGATGGGGATGAGATCGAGCTCGTCGAGCTCGACGGGGTTCTCCCCGCCGATGCCCGTGTCGCTGGTCCAGAACGCGACCTGGCCGGTTCGCGGATCGATCAGCCATCGGTGCTCGTAGTCGGTCTGATCTGCGAGCGCGGTGGCGATCTCCTCAACGTCGATTCCGCCCAGGTCGAGCACCTACTCAGGTTAGAACCCGAGCCCGGTGTCCTGGAAGGCGCGTGTGAGTCGACGGGATCAGTGCATGAGCGGACGCTGTGCTCAGCACACGTGACTCGGATCCCAGCCGGATCGTCCTTGGTGCATTCCCGGGTTCAGCGTGCCGTCGAAGCCCATGTTCTGCTGGCAGTCGCGCACGTGCTGACTGAAGTCGTGACCGGTACTGGCGGAGGCTGCGCCGGTGACGGAACCGAGGGCTACGAGGACCCCTGCCAGAAAGTAGGGCGGAAGCAGTGATGGTCGTGTTCATGAGTTGTCTCCCTTGCGTCGTAGCGAGACAGACACTCCGCCTCTCTCCCAGACTGCTGCGCTCAGAGCCATGAGGCAGAGCCGGATGTCATCACTCGTTGGGTCGAACGGCTCTGCGTGCACTGAATGGACGACGTGCGGTGTCGGCTGCAGGCCCAGCTGCATCTGACGGTAAGCGAGACCAAGGTGTTGCCTGTCTTGGTCCTTCACCCGGCCGTGAGCGTGTCCGGCTCGCCGCACGCGAAGCGTCCGCTCAAGCAGATCCGTGCGTCCGGCTCGCGGCGAAAGGACGCACACCAAACCGACCCTGTGGTTGAGCGGCCGACCGAACCTCCCTGCCACGCGCCCACGTTGGCGTGAGCCGTGGATCGTTGACTGAGGAAGTCGATCGTTCAACCATGCTTGTGCCTACCCGATGCCCGGAGTAGACCTAGTCCTGCTCACGGGGTGCCCGAAGGTGCTCGCTCACGCAGCCGAGCGCCGGCGGGCACCCGGTGAGACCATCTGGTTGCTACGCGTCCTTGGAACCATCGTGATGGCGTTTCCAAGATGCCGATTTCGTGTTTTCGAGGCCCTGCACTCGGGTCGAGTCGTCGGGATGGGCCCGTGCCCATGATCGCTTCTGCCGTACAACAGACCTGGCCTTCTCGTCGGGGTCGTGTCGCAGAATCTCCAGGATCTCCATCGGGACGCTCTTGTTGTGGGCGACCCACTCGCGCATCTCGGGGTAGCGCTCGATGACATCCCGCCAAGTCTCGATCGACGCCTCGTCCCGCGCGGCTCGGCCGTACTCTTCCCGGTCCGTAGAACGCCTCAAGCGGACAAACTCGTCAGCTGATTCGATCACGCGCCCATGATGTCAGGCGCACTCGTCTCGGCTAGATGAGAGCGTCCGGCTCGCGGCGGAAGGACGCACGTCAAGGCAGACTTTCGATGCGGGGATCGGATGCGGCGCGAGTCGCTCTCCAGGTGGTGGCGCCAGCCGAGAAGGCAGAACTCTTCAGGCGGGCTCGTCGTTGGAAACAACGTGGCTGCCGAATAAAACGAGCCACCGAATGCAGCCTGAACTCATGCTGCAGTCCCAGCTCGACCACCTAACTCAATCGTGCTTCCCAGTGGTCTACGAGACCGAGCCCACCGCCGCGCAGACGGCGTACACCCGGAAGCTCGAGGCGGACCCCGACTGGTTGTTGTAGTTGACCGCCCAGCCGTCGTCTCGGATGAGGTCGGCGTCGGCGACGGTGTCCTTCGGGAAGGAACCGTCCAGGATCACGGCGGGACCGACGGTCACGGTCGAGGCACCACCACTCACGACCGAGGTGCCTGTGGGGCAGTCGACGCTCGAGCCCACTTGGGTTGCGTTCGGGAGGGCTACGGGCGGACCTTGGATGTACGTCAGGGCGACGAGGCCGGCGGGCCCTTGCGGACCTGTGGCGCCGGTGGCGCCGGTCGCGCCGGTCGCACCGGTCGCGCCGGTCGCGCCGGTCGCGCCGGTCGTACCGGTCGTACCGGTCGCACCGGTCGCACCGGTCGCACCGGTCGCGCCCCGCACCGAGCCCTTGAAGTCCTTTGGTGTCAGGGACTTGTTCTTGACATCCTTACCGGTCAGGGAGCCGTTCTTGATGTCCTTCCCAGTGATGAGCGCGGCGGCAACAGCCGTGCCGCCAACGGTCAGGAGCAGCGCGATCGCGGCAACGAGCACGGCGATGACCGGGCGGTACCTCATGGATGTCGGCACAGGACGTCCCCTCGGGGGCACATGGGGACCGGAAAGGTTCCGGTCCAGAGTAGGCAACCTAGTCCTTCTCCCCGACTTGATAGCCGACTACGCCATAGATCGAAGGTCAGCAGTCCGAAGTCGTGTGGTGTCGCAGCGCCGGTCCGGGGACGCCACCGACAAGGTCATCGCCGCGCTGAGCGGAGAACTCATCGGGAGCGCCTATTGGCGGAGTGACGCACTTGGTGAAGGGGCTTCGCAGCCTCGAGCGGCGTGCGAGCGTTGTCTTCCGGGCAGCTCACGCCGGCGGTCAGTTCGTTCCAGAGCACCCACCCCGCCCAGTCATCGCTCCACGGTTCCTTCTCGTCGACGAGGTCCCTGTCGTCGCCCAGAGACCAGGAACTAGTCAACTTCGCTAGTCGAGATCAGCGCCTTCCACCACACCAGATCGAAGCAGGGACCCAATGACGGAACGCATCGTAGGCAAGGTCGCTCGTGTGAACAGCGACCGAGAAGTGGTTATCAACCGCGGAGCGGACCAGGGTGTAACCACCGACG
Organism: Nocardioides sp.; assembly: GCA_039914485.1. GTDB lineage: Bacteria > Actinomycetota > Actinomycetes > Propionibacteriales > Nocardioidaceae > Nocardioides. Next base: position 1,687 of record JBDSPC010000086.1, on the reverse strand, counting down.
ACTATTTCTATGTCAAGGGCGACCCCATAGAAGTGATTGACCCCGACTCGAAGGAACTGCTGGGGAGCGTCACTGTGACCAAGGCCGTAGTGCAAGTGCGAGAGGTCGGGCCAAAGTTCTGCATTGCTCGGACGTTCCGCACCCGCCGGGTCAAGGTGCAAGAGGCCACCAAGGGCGGCAGCCTTTACGGGATGACGTCTGACATAGGCGGCCTTGGTGCCGCGCTTCAGCCCCCCAGCCCGCGAAGTTCGAGACTCAGTCCGAAACACTGAGAATGGACCCCAACGAAGGTGAGCCCCTCGACCCATGGGAGAGCGTTGTCAGCATCGGGGATCGCGTCGAGTCGCTTCTCGAAGGCGAAAGCCTCGATCCGGCCACCACCACGCTGTTCCGATAGGAAGGCCCTCCTAGGGTCGTAAGGCCGGGCAGGACTCGGACGCGCGACTGGGCGACTACGGGTCCTCGAGTGACGGGTGACAACAAAGATGATTCGTACCCGGATGCGAGTGCTGACGCGCTTCTCGTATTGGAGTAGTTGGGCGGCTCGTCACCGCGGGTCCCATAGCCCATTCTGGGCGGTATGCAGCGCCTTCTCGACCCGCACTATCTGGGCGAAGTGCACCCTCTGTGAACGGCGCAACAAGGCGAACTGCCCACCCCCTTGCAGGGCGAGGCTCAGGTCGCCGGCACCGCGGTGACGACGACGTTGCTCCGGTAGCCGCTGCCGTCCCAGTCCTCGCAGGTCACGAGCACGAGCCGACCGGGGACCTCCTGGCTGAACAGCTCGGGAGACCGCCGGGCGATGGTGTCCTTGTCGAGGACCACGACCGACTCGGCGACGTACCGGATCGTTCCGCGCGAGGTGCGCACCATGATGTTTGCTCCAGGCTTCACGTCCTCCAGGTCATCCATCGCGCCACCGCCGTCGTGGACGGTGTGGCCGGTGACGAGGGCGCTGCCCTTGGCCGCGCCGGGCTTCGCTCCCTGCGACCACCATCCGAGCTGTTGGGGATCGGGCGGCGGCTCCAGGCTCTGGCCCTCGGAGACGATCGGCACCACGGGTGCGTCGATCTCCAGTGAGTCGATGACGACGGATCGAGGGGTGCCGGCGGTGGGACCCTCGGCGGGCGACGGCGCCAGCGGCGGCATGGTCGTCGCAACCGGCATCGCCGATTGCTCGGGAGCAGGAGCGGTCGTGGACTCGGGCGCCGCCTGCCACACGACTCCTGCGGCGAACAGGAGTGCGACGGACAGGCCGGCCGCAGGCAACCAGAGGTGCCTGCGGACGACCCGCCACAGATTGATCAGCCCCCGTGACCGGGTGCTCACACCCGCCGGCGACGGGCGAGGAGGGCGAGTCCACCCATCAATGCGCCCAGACCGGCCAGCCAGGCGAACATGAGGCTGCGCTGGTGCTCGGTGCTCGACTCGACGCCGGCGTTGACCGCCGAGGGAACGGCCTGCGGGTTGCGGGCCTGGACGGCCGCTTCGCCCTTCTTCACCGACGTGTCGGTGGAAGCCTGCTCGCCGAGCACCTCGGGCTCGTCACTGCCGACGACCTCGGTCGGGGTCGTCGTCGGGGTCGCCGTCGGGGTCGCCGTCGCCGTCGTCGACGAGGTGATGGTGTCCTCGGACGGGACCGTCGCGGAGGGCGCCTCGGTCGGGGTGACCGTGGGGCTCACCGGCG
>JBDSPC010000076.1:0-11207 GCA_039914485.1 Nocardioides sp. | reverse complement strand
CCTTCGACGAAGTCGACCTTCGTGCCCAGCGGCAGCGAGTCGGCCAGGCAGCCGTCGGTGTCGGTGGCCTCGCCCAGGCCCGCGCAGTGGGCCGCGTAGCCGACGTAGGTGTTGCCGGCGCCGTCGGTGTAGACGAAGTTGGCGGTGCACTGGGCGCCGTCGGTGTACATCATCACGCCGGGGTGGATGGCTGCTGTGTCGGCCGGAGCCCACGTCGGGGCCGAGACCGAATGCCCCTTGCCGCCCTTGGCGGCAACGGCCGGAGCGGTCGTGGCCAGCGCTCCGGTCAGGGCGACGCTGGCGGCAAGGGCGAGAATCTTCCGTGATGTTCGCATGCGGGCCCAACGACGGGTGGCCCGAACGAGTTACGCGCGGGTAGCCCTTTCGGGCCACCCGCGCGCAATCAGCTGCTGCTGTGGATCAGTAGGACGGCTGGCTGGGGTCGATCTGGCTGACCCACGCCACCACGCCGCCGCCGACGTGCACGGCGTCGGCATAGCCTGCGCCCTTCACGATGGCCAGCGTCTCGGCCGAGCGCACGCCCGACTTGCAGTGCATGACGATCTGCTTGTCGTGCGGCAGCTTCTCCAGGGCGGAGCCGTTGAGGAACTCGCCCTTCGGGATCAGCACCGCGCCGGGGATGTGGTTGATCTCCGCCTCGTTGGGCTCGCGCACGTCGACCAGCACGAAGTCGCGCTCACCATTGTCGCGCTCCTTGAGCATGTGCTCGAGAGTGGTGACCGAGATCGTCGACCCGACGGCGGCCTCGGCGGCCTCGTCGGACACGGCGCCGCAGAAGGCGTCGTAGTCGATCAGCTCGGTCACGGTCGCGTGCTCACCGCACAGGGCGCAGTTGGGGTCCTTGCGCACCTTGAGCTTGCGGTACTCCATCTCCAGCGCGTCGTAGATCATCAGCTTGCCCGCGATCGGGTCGCCGATGCCGGTGAGCAGCTTGATGGCCTCGTTGACCTGGATGGCGCCGATGCTCGCGCACAGGACACCCAGCACGCCGCCCTCGGCGCAGCTCGGGACCATGCCCGGCGGCGGCGGCTCGGGGTAGAGGCAGCGGTAGCACGGCAGGTCCTCGCCCAGCATCGGCGCGAACACCGAGGCCTGGCCGTCGAACCGGTAGATCGAGCCCCAGACGTAGGGGATCTTCAGGAAGTACGCCGCATCGTTGACCATGTAGCGCGTGGCGAAGTTGTCCGTGCCGTCGACGATCAGGTCGTAGCCCTTGAACACGTCGAACACGTTGTCGTTGTCCAGGCGTTCGGGGTGCAGGATCACCTCGACGTACGGGTTGATCTCCGCGATCGACTCCTTGGCCGACTGGCCCTTGGGCTTGTCGATGTCGCTGACCCCGTGGATCACCTGGCGCTGCAGGTTGGACTCGTCGACGGTGTCGAACTCCGCGATGCCGAGCGTGCCGACACCCGCGGCGGCGAGGTAGAGCAGGGCCGGCGAGCCGAGGCCGCCGGCGCCGATGACGAGCACCTTGGCGTTCTTGAGGCGCTTCTGACCGGTCATCCCGACGTCGGGGATGATCAGGTGCCGGCTGTAGCGGCGCACCTCATCGATGCTGAGCTCGGCGGCTGGCTCGACGAGCGCTGGGAACGACACTGCGGACTCCTTCGAAGAATGACGGTCCCGGCACAACCTCCGGGGCCGCCTCCATGTTCCCTGCGCGTTTCGCCGCGCCCCACCACGTCCCGCCATCCGGACCGCCGCGTCACGCCCGGGTAAATACTCGCGGCGATGCTTTACAGACCCGGATCGATGCGTGAAGGTCAGCAGGTTGGTTTTTTCCCGTCCGGCAGCCCTCGCGCGACACAGAGTGGACCACCGTCCACGTGCCACCGCAAGATCTCCGGACCCATTCGGAAGGTCACACGTTGAAGCCCGTCACCAGACGCCTCCTCGCCGGAGGCACCACGTTGGCTCTCTCGGCCACCATGGCGGCCACCCTCACCGCCACCTCGGCCCAGGCCGGGCCGTCCAGCGACGCCCCGGGCGCCACGTCCGCATCCAGGCCGGACAACCGTCCGGGCCCCCGCACCGCTGAGATGCAGCAGAAGCGCGAGAAGGCGCTGGCCATGCTGGCCAACGGCTCGGCCAAGCTCGAGCAGCAGTCCGAGGGCGCCACCGTCGCGCTCGGCGACGGTGCCTACGTCGAGTTCCCGGTCGAGAAGGAGGACAAGATCTTCACGGTCCTGTCCGAGTTCGGCACGACCGGCTCCGGCAAGCTCGGCACCGTGCCCGGCCCCCTGCACAACGAGATCCCGACGCCGAACCGCGACGTCGACGACGCCACCCAGGACAACTCCACCTACCACGTCGCCGACTTCAACAAGGCGCACTACGAGGAGATGTTCAACGGCGACGGCGAGTCGTTCAAGAACTACTACACCCAGCTCTCCTCGGGTCGCTACACCGCGACCAACACCGTGACCGACTGGGTCAAGGTGCCGGGCAACGCTTCGACGTACGGCGACAACGCGGTCGAGGACGCCGGCGGCTCGTGGTCCTTCATCAACGACTCGGCCGACTCCTGGTACGAGTCGCAGCTCCAGGCCGGCAAGACCCCCGCCGACATCGACGCCTACCTCGCGCAGTTCGACGTGTGGGACCGCTACGACTTCAACAACAACGGCGACTTCAACGAGGCCGACGGCTACATCGACCACTTCCAGGCCGTGCACGCGGGCGAGGGCGAGGAGGCCGGCGCCGACGAGGACGCCATCTGGTCGCACCGCTGGTACGTCGGCTCGGGCTACGGCACGACCGGCCCCACCGTCGGCGGCGACAACAACCTCGGTGGCGGCGCGCAGATCGGTGGCTCGAAGTACTTCATCGGTGACTACACCGTCGAGCCCGAGAACGGCGGCCTGGGCGTCTTCGCCCACGAGTTCGGCCACGACCTCGGCCTGCCCGACTACTACGACACCGCGGGCGGCGAGAACGGCACGTCGTTCTGGACCCTGATGTCGAGCGGTTCCTGGCTCAGCCACGGCGTCAACGCCGCCCCGGGCCAGGAGGGCATCGGCACGATCCCCGGCCTGATGGGTCCGGAGGAGAAGCTCTTCCTCGGCTGGCTCGACTACACCGAGGTCAATGCCGGCGAGAGCGGCACCTACAAGCTCGGCCCGTCGCAGCACACCTACGCCGACGCCGACCAGGCGATCAAGGTCAACCTGCCCAACTCCTCGGTCACCAACAACTACACGACCCCGGTGTCGGGCACGCACGCCTGGTGGTCGGGTCGCGGAGACGACCTGTCCAACTCGCTGACCCGCACGGTGCCGGCGGCATCGTCGGTCACCGTGACGGCGAAAGCCTGGCACGAGATCGAGGAGGGCTACGACTTCCTGTACGCCCAGTACTCCCTCGACAACGGGGACAACTGGACCACCATCGGCCAGCCGGTCGACGGCTCCTCACGGGGTCGCTGGACCGGCCTGCGCTACAGCTACAAGGCCGGCGGCGCCGAGTCGCAGTTCCGGTTCCTCTACAAGACCGACGGCGGCTACAACGAGGCCGGAGCGTTCCTCGACGACATCGCCATCAAGGCCGGCATGACGTTCACCGATGGGGCCGAGTCCGGCGCCAACGGCTGGGCAGCTGACGGCTGGGCGATCTCCACGGGCACCGAGACGACCAACGCATCGCGCTACTACCTGCTGGAGAACCGCCAGTATGTCGGCTACGACGCCACCCTCGCCGAGGGCGGCTACCAGTTCTCCAAGGGCATCACCAAGCCCAACTGGGTTGAGTTCTTCCCGGTCCAGGACGGCATGCTCGTGTGGCAGGTCGACAACTCCTACACCGACAACAACGTCTCCGCGCACCCCGGTGCCGGATACGCCATGGTCGTGGACGCGTCGCCCAACTCGCTGACCTACCCCGACGGGACCAGCCCGAGCAACCGCCGGGAGCCGTTCGACGCGACGTTCGACATCGACACCGTCGACCCGGTCTGCCTCCACAAGGAGGTCGCCGGCGGCACCAGGAAGGCGCCCACCGTCGAGACCGTCGCAGCGTGCGCCGGCGGCGTCCCGTCGACGGCGACGTTCGACGACACCGACCCGCTGGAGTACTACGACGCAGCCGCGCCGCAGAACTCCGTCAAGGTCGCCGGCGTCGGCGTCACGGCAACCGTGACCGGCAACACCGACGGGTTCCTCACCGTCGACGTCATCAACCCGGGGCCCGCCACGCCCTGATCTCCACCCGAAACACCAATCAACACGCAAGGGCCCCGCGTCGCCGCGGGGCCCTTGTGCTACCTACGAGTAGGCTGCGACCTCAGTGAAATGCCAGGAGGAAACCACCCGTGAGCGTTGATCGCTTCGACTCCAGCCAGGCCCGCCCCCGCGGCGGCCGGATGCCCCGCCGGGAGCGCCGCGCCCAGTTGATGGAGGCGGCCCTCGAGGTCTTCGTCGCGCAGGGCTATCACGCCGCTGCCATGGACGACATCGCCGAACGCGCCGGCGTCTCCAAGCCCGTGCTCTACCAGCACTTCCCGGGCAAACTCGACCTCTACCTCGCGCTGCTCGACGCCTCGTGCGACAACATCATCGACAACTGCCGGCTGGCCATCGCCTCGACGACGGACAACAAGCTCCGCGTCCAGGCCGCCATGCTGGCCTTCTTCGACTACGTCGCCTCCGACTCCGGCGCCTTCCGCCTGGTCTTCGAGTCCGACCTGACCAGCGAGCCCGCCGTCCGCGAGCACGTCGACCGCGTGACCACGGAGTGCGCGGCCATGATCACCGAGGTGATCCACGACGACACCGGGCTGCCCGACGAGGCGTCGCGACTGCTCGCGGTGTCGCTCGTGGGAATGGCTCAGGTCAGCGCCCGGTTCTGGCTCGGCGAGGCCGGCGTCAGCACCGGGGCGATCCCGCTCAAGGACGCTGCCGCCCTCGTGTCCGGTTTGGCCTGGCGCGGGATTCGGGGTTACCCGAAGACCGAAGACCTCTGACCCACCCCCACCCATCGACAGACCCAGACACAAGGAGTGACCCATGGAGGTCAAGATCGGCGTCCAGCACGCCCCGCGCGAGCTCGTCGTGGAGACCGACGTCAGCCCCGAGGACTTCGAGGCACAGCTCACCGAGGCAGTCAGCTCCGACGGACTGCTCGCATTCACCGACACCAAGGGCCGCCGCGTCGCAGTGGCCGCGAACAAGATCGCCTATGTCGAGATCGGCACCGGCACGCACGGCACCGTCGGATTCCGCTGACCGACACCCGTCACCCCCAGGGGTGCCGTCGTTGCTCGGTGGTCTCACGAGGCCCATGATGGGCAGTACGTCGACTCGTTCGACATGACCGCGCCACACAGGCGCGGCACCTGAAAGGTTTGGTACCTGTGGACATCACGACCATCTTGTTCTTCCTGATCGTCGGCACCATCGTCGGCCTCATCGGCAAGTTCCTCGCTCCCGGGGACAAGGACAACATCCCGCTGTGGCTGACCGTCATCTGCGGTATCGGCGGCATGCTGCTCGGCGGCGTGATCTACCGCGCCTTCGGTGGCGACGGTAGCGACGGCCTCGACTGGGTCCAGGGCATCGTCGCCGTGCTGACGGCCATGGTCCTCGTGATCATCGCGTCGGTGGTCAGCGGACGCACTCGCACGACCGTCTGACGCACCAGCTCCACCGAGAAGGGCCCCACGCCAACGGCGTGGGGCCCTTTTCCATGTGCCGTCAGGCGTCGAGGCCCAGGTCCGCCATCCGCTGGGCGTGGTTCTCCGTCAATCGCGTGAACATCCGCCCGAGCGCCGCGAGGTCGAGCCCAGGCCGGTCGACGCCGCCTGCGAGCAGGGCGCTGAGGGCGTCGCGCTCGGCCGCGACACGCTGGGCCTGGGTCAGCGCCTCCCCCATCAGCCGGCGCCCCCACAGCGCCAGGCGTCCGCCGAGGCGGGGGTCCTCCGCGATGCCGGCGCGCACCCGCTCGACCACGAAGGCGGACTGGCCGGCGTCCGCCAGCGCGGCCACGATCAGGTCGCGGGTGTCCGCGTCGAGGTAGGCCGCGATCTCGCGGTAGAAGTCGGCCGCGATGCCCTCGCCGACGTAGGCCTTGATCAGGCCTTCGTACCAGTCGGCGGGCTGGGTGTGTGCGTGGAAGTCGTCGAAGCCGACCTGGAAGGCAGACATGGCGGCGTACGGATTGCCGCCGAGCTCACGCAGCCGCCCGTGGAGCTTCTCGAGGTGGGCGAACTCGGCCGCCGCCATGGACCCGATCGCGACCTTGTCCTCCAGCGTCGGGGCGAGCTTGGCGTCCTCCGCGAGCCGCTCGAAGGCGCTCAGCTCGCCGTAGGCGATCGCTCCGAGCAGGTCGATGACGGCCGCAGTGTAGGCGGCGTCCGGGGGCGGGACGGCCGACGATTCAGTCATGCCCGAACCCTAGGCGATAGGCTGTCCCCATCGCGGGCCGTGTTTCGCACATCCATTCACCGGCCCCGACGCATGTGCGCGGCTGGCTTTCTCTCTCCGAGTCCGCCGCACGACGAGGACAGAGAACAGAAAGCGACATATCGTGACCACCACATTCCGTGAACTCGGGGTGCTCCCCGGGATCTGCGACGCCCTTGAGCGCGCAGGCATCATCACCCCCTTCGCCATCCAGGAGATGACCCTCTCGGTCGCCCTGATGGGCACCGACCTCATCGGCCAGGCCCGCACCGGCACCGGCAAGACCCTCGCGTTCGGCATCCCGGTGCTCCAGCGCAGCGTCACCATGACCGACCCGGCCTACGCCGACCTGCCGCAGGGCAAGCCGCAGGCGCTCATCGTCGCCCCGACCCGCGAGCTCGCGCTCCAGGTCTCCAACGACCTGCACCTGGCCAGCGCCGACCTCGGCCTCCGGGTCCTGACGGTCTACGGCGGTGTCGGCTACGACACCCAGCTCGACACCCTCGCCTCCGGCGTCGACATCGTCGTCGGCACGCCCGGTCGGCTGATCGACCTGGCCAACCGCAAGGCGCTCGACCTCTCCCACGTGCACGCGCTCGTGCTGGACGAGGCCGACGAGATGCTCGACCTCGGCTTCCTGCCCGACGTGGAGCGCCTCCTCAGCCTCACCCCCGAGACCCGCCAGACGATGCTGTTCTCGGCCACCATGCCGGCCGCGATCGTGGCCCTGGCCCGCACCCACATGCGGCACCCGATGAACATCCGCGCCGAGTCGTCCTACGAGAACGCGACCGTCCCGGCGACCGCGCAGTTCATCTACCTCGCGCACGACCTCGACAAGCCGGAGATCATCGGCCGCGTCCTGCAGGCCGACGACGCCGAGAAGATGATCGTCTTCACCCGCACCAAGCGTCAGTCGCAGCGCATCGCCGACGACCTCGCCGAGCGCGGCTTCGCGGCCGCTCCCCTGCACGGCGACATGGCGCAGATCGCCCGCGAGAAGGCGCTCGCCAAGTTCCGTGAGGACAAGCTCAAGGTGCTGGTGTGCACCGACGTCGCGGCCCGCGGCATCGACGTGCGCGGCGTCTCCCACGTCGTCAACTACACCTGCCCCGAGGACGACAAGACCTACATCCACCGCATCGGTCGCACGGGTCGCGCCGGCGCTTCCGGTACGGCGATCACGTTGGTCGACTGGCCGGACATCGCCCGCTGGAAGATGATCAACAAGGCGCTCGACCTGCCGTTCCCGGACCCGGCGGAGACATACTCGACCTCCGAGCACCTCTTCCACGACCAGGGCATCCCGACCGGCACCAGGGGTCGCATCGTCGACGCCGCGCCGGTCGAGCGCAAGCCGCGCGAGGACCGTGGTGGTGACCGGGGCAGCGACCGGGGCCGTCGTGACGACAAGCCCGCCGGCGACCGTCCCGCCCGCAACCGCAATCGCAACCGCACCCGTGGTGGCGCGACCGCGACCCAGGAGACGGCCGGCCAGGCCCAGTCCGCTCCCGCCGGTGACGCGCCCGTGGTGGCGCGCACCAACCGTCGTCGCCGTACCCGCTCGGGTGGCGGCGCCGCACCGGCCGCCACGACCAGCGAGGCCTGAGAACCACACCCGCACATGACGAGGCCCGCCCGAGCTGAGCTCGGGCGGGCCTCGTCGTCTGTCGGTGCCGGTGGCTCAGTTCTTGGACGGCACCCAGGCGCGCGCGGTGAGCGCCGGGTGGTCACTGATGCCGTTGTAGACCTTCTCGAAGTCCGAGAACTCCGCGCCGGAGCCGAGCATCCAGTCCGGGCCGCCGAAGCGCGGGACGGGGCACGGGTTCTTGTCCGACCCACCGTTCATCGAGACCAGCGGCGTCGCGGCGGCGACCTTCTGGCAGAACTCGGAACGCTCGTTGACGTCGCCGATCACGAAGACTGGACGGTCACGCTGGGCGGAGAGCTTCTTGATCAGCTTGATCTCCGCGGCGGTGGAGATGTCGCGCTCGTGCTCCTGGCCACCGGGGGCGTTGTGGATCGCGACGACATAGAAGCCGCGGCCGGTCTCGCGGTCACGGAGGCGGACGTAGGGGATCGGACGCGCCCAGCCCAGGAACGGGCGCATGATGAAGCCGGTCTCCATCTTCTTGACCGTCGTGGTGTTCCAGGCGATCTGGATGGCCGAGCCGCGGGTGCCGAGCGCGCGGCGCGGGAAGAAGCTGTACTTCGGCATCACCGTCTGCATCTGGCGCAGCTGGTCCTTGGCGACCTCCTGGAAGGCCGCGGCGTCGGAGCCCTGGTCCTGCACCCAGCGCGCGGCGCGGGTGGCGCGGTCGATGCCGCCACGAGCGATGGAGCTGCTGAGGATGTTGAACGTCGTCAGGCGCAGGCCGTAGCCGTTGCGGGGCTTGTCCGCTGCGGGGGCAGCAGGCGCCTCGACGGTCGTCGTGGTGGGCACCGGCGTCGGCGTCGGGTCCGCCTGGGCGGCCGGACCACCCGTCATGACGGGCACCAGCGCGAGGCTGACGGTGAGCGCGCAGGCGGCAGCGAAGGCCTTGGGGGTGTGTGCCATCCGGACACCATGGCAAGGGCCCCGGCGCGTCGCCAAATCCTCGCGGGTGGTAGAAGCGGGGACCAGCGACTCAGATCACAACGACGGTGGTGCCCTCGGGAGCGAAGTTCCACAGCGAGATGGCGTCGGCCTTCGCCTGTCTGATGCAGCCGTGCGACTGCGGCGTGCCGAGCTGTGCCCGGCTCTGGAGCGCGGTGCCGAGCTTGGTCGGGATCGTGTGGAAACCGATGGCTGCCTGCGTCCCGTGGGCGAACCGGACGAAGAACTCCATCACCCCGGAATCGTCGACGCCGACGGCCCAGCGGGACTTGGAGTAGACGGAGTAGCGGCCGGGGTCGAGGTTGTCCTCCGTGCTGCCCGACACCAGGTAGGTGCGGCGGACGGTGCCGTTCCTGCGCACCAGCCAGACCCGCTGCTCGGACTCGCTGAAGACGATCCTGCGCCCCTGGCCGGACCTTGCTGGCAGCGCCTCGGGGTCGAGCTCCTCGGTGACCACCGGGGCGCTCGGCCCCTGCACGGCCGGCTCGATGACCGCGGTCTCTCCCGGCGACGCCGAAGGGTTGACGGCGGCGCTGGGTCGATCACCGGTCGCGGCCGACGGAGCGGTCGGGATGACGCCCACTCCCCCGAGCACCGAGAAGGCGGTCACGGCGAGCGCCGCGACGGCCAGCGCGATCCGGCCGTAGCGCGGACGAGCGGACCGGTGGCGGCTCATGGATCAGGCCTTCGCGGCCTTGCCGGCCTTGGGCCGAGCGGAGCGCTTGACGAGGTTGGCGGCCACCTCGCGGTAGGCCTGGGCACCCTTGCTGCTGCGGCTCGTCGCCAGGATCGAGCGGCCCGCTGCGGGCGCCTCGGCGAACTTGATGGTCTTGGGGATCGGCGGCTCGATGACCTCGAGGTCATAGGTGTCGCTGATCGTCTCCAGCACCGTGCGGGCGTGGTTGGTGCGACCGTCGTACAACGTCGGCAGCACGCCCCAGACCTCGAGCTTGCGGTTGGTGAAGCGGCGCACGTCGTGCACGGTGTCGAGCAGTTGGCCGACGCCACGGTGCGACAGCGTCTCGCACTGGAGCGGGATCAGCACGCCGTCGGCGGCGGTCAGGGCCGCGACGGTGAGCACGCCCAGGGAGGGCGGGCAGTCCAGCAGCACCCAGTCGTAGTCGACGTCGTCCTCGGCCAGTGCCTCGATCGCGCTCTTGATGACGTGCTCGCGACCCGTGCGCGTCAGCAGGTCTGCCTCCGCGCGGGCCAGCTCGATCGTGGCGGGCATCAGGTCGACGCCGTCCTCGGTCTCGAGGATGACCTCGGACGGATCCAGGCCCTTGGTGAGGACGTGGTGGACCGAGACCTCGAGGTCCTCCGGGTCGATGCCCAGGGAGAACGTCAGGCACGCCTGCGGGTCGAGGTCGACGAGCAGGACCGAGTGGCCGAGCTCGACGAGGGCAGCGCCGATCGAGGCCACCGAGGTGGTCTTGGCGACGCCACCCTTCTGGTTGGCGATCGCGAGTGTCGTGGTCATCGAGTCCCATCATGCCCGACCCCGTAGCCCGCACCGTGACGACACCTGTTTGATGGGCGCATGACTTTCGCACTCGTCACCGGCGCGACCGCCGGCATCGGCCTCGAATTCGCCCGCCAGCTCGCCGGACGTGGCCACGGCCTCGTGCTCGTGGCCCGCGACGAGGCGCGTCTGACCTCCGTGGCGGAGGAGCTGCGCTCGACGTACGACGTCGAGGTCGAGGTGCTCGTGGCCGATCTCGTGGACAAGGACCAGTGCGCCACGGTGGAGGCGCGCCTGGGCGATCGCGACCGCCCGATCGAGCTGCTCGTGAACAACGCCGGCTTCGGCCTGAAGAAGCGCTTCCTCGACGGCACCGTCGAGGAGGAGACCGACATGCTCGAGGTGCTGGTCACCGCCGTGCTCCGGCTCAGCCACGCCGCGCTCGGACCGATGGCCGAGCGCGGCAGCGGCGGCATCATCAACGTCTCCAGCGTCGCGGCCTTCCTGCCCCGTGGGACCTACTCGGCCGCCAAGGCCTGGGTCAACAGCTTCAGCGAGTGGGCGCACCTGGAATACAAGTCCCGGGGCGTCACGGTCATGGCCCTGTGCCCGGGCTTCACCAAGACCGAGTTCCACGAGCGGATGCAGGTCAAGCGCGGCGACAACTTCATGTGGCTCGACGCGGAGTTCCTGGTGCGTACGGCGCTGGCTGACTTCGACAAGGGCCGGA
>JBDSPC010000067.1:0-6166 GCA_039914485.1 Nocardioides sp. | reverse complement strand
CGACCAGTCGCTTGGCGCGCTCGATCGCGAGCTCGGCCAGCATCGTGTGGTCGCTGGCGGCCCGGTCGAAGGTCGAGGCGATGACCTCGCCCTTGACGGCCCGCTGGAAGTCGGTGACCTCCTCGGGGCGGGCGTCGAGCAGCACCACCATGAGGTGGACCTCGGGGTTGTTGCGCGAGATCGACTGCGCAGCCGACTGGAGCAAGGTGGTGCGTCCGGACTTCGGCGGCGCCACGACCAGACCGCGCTGGCCCTTGACGATCGGTGCTGCGATGTCGACGACGCGTCCGGTCAGGTTGGCGGCGTCGGTCTCGAGGCGGAGGCGCTCAGTCGGGTGCACCGGCGTGAAGGTCTCGAACTCGAGGCGGTCACGGGCGGCCTCCGGGTCGGTCCCGTTGACGCTGTCGATGCGCACCATCGGATTGAACTTCTCCTTGCGCTCGCCCTCGCGGGGCTGGCGCACCTGGCCGACGACGGCGTCGCCGCGACGCAGGCCGAACTTCCGCACCATCGACAACGACAGGTAGACGTCGTCGGTGCCGGGAAGATAGCCGGAGGTGCGCACGAAGGCGTAGTTGTCGAGCACGTCGAGGATTCCCGCGGCGGGCACCAGGACGTCGTCCTCGAGCACCGTGGTGTCGGGCTCGTTGCGGGCACCGGGGACCCGGCCGACCTGCCGGTCGCGGTCACGACCGCGGCGGCGGCGGTTGCGACGACTGCCGCCCTCGCCGTCGTCGTCGAAGTCGTCCAGCTGGCCCTGCTGACCCTGCTGCTGAGCTTGCTGCTGTCCCTGCTGGTTCGCCTGCTTCTCGGCATGCTGCGCCTGCTGGCTCTGCTGGCTCCGGTTCTGGCCCTGCTGGTTGCCCTGCTGGCTGGTCTGCTGGTTGGCCTGCTTCTCGACCGGCTGCTTCTGCTCTGCCTTGTCCTGCTGGCCGCCCTGCTTCTGCTCGGGCTTCTGCTCGGGCTTGTCCTGCTGCTTGTCCTGCTGGTTTGCCTGGCGGTTGCGGGTGCGCTGGCGGTTGGTCTGCTCGACCGCGGGCTCGTCGGCCTTCTTCTCCGCCGGGACCTCCGCCCTGACCTCCGCCTTCGGCTCGGCCTTCGACTTCGCGGCCGCGGGCTCCGTCTTCGTGTCCTCCGGGGCCGGCGCGGCGTCGCGCGTCGGCGCGGTCCGCGGCGTACGCGTCCTGGTCGTCACCGTCGGCGCAGTGGCCGCGCTGGCGGTGCTGGCTGTGCTGGCGGCTGCAGGAGCGGTCGGGCCGGCCTGGGCGGCCTTGATCGCCTCGACGAGCTGGGCCTTCTTCATGGATCCGGCACCGGAGACACCCAGGCCACCGGCCATCGACTTGAGGTCGGCCAGGAGCATGGAGTTGAGGCCACCGCTCTTCTTCTTGGCAGGCGAGGCAGCGGGAGCGTCGGTTGATTCAGTCACGTGAGTCCAACTCGGTTGTGGCGCCGCCGCTGCCAGGAAGGTGGGCGGCGCGTGTCGTCAGGACAGAACTCCGGCAACCAGATGGCCGGAGGAGTGGAGAGGCAGCCGAAGTACGGCGCAGCGTGATGCTAACACCAAGGACTCCGGCGCTCGCGTCAGTCCCCGACGAGGACGCCGGAGCTCTCGATGTCGAGTGCGTGACAGGCCCACCCGCGCGGGGCGCGCGTGGTCAGGTCGGCGCCGTAGCTGTCGGTGAAGGCGAGCACCGTGGGGCCGGCGCCGCTGATGACGGCGGCGATCCCGTCAGCGCGCAGACCGTGCACCAGCTCCAGGGATGCGGGCATGGCGGGCTCGCGCTGCTCCTGGTGGAGGTAGTCGCGGGTGGCGGTGAGCAGGTGCTCGGGACGACCGGCGAGGGCAGCAACGAGCAGCGCGGCGCGACCGCTGTTGGCCGCGGCGTCCGCGTGCGGCACGACGTCGGGCAGCAGGCCGCGCGCGACCTTGGTCTCGACCGGGGTGGACGGCACGAAGACGACGGTGCTCACGCGCGGGTCGACGCCGGCGGCAACGGCGTACCACTCGTCGCCCTCACGCCCGGAGATGACGAAGCCGCCGTAGAAGGCAGGGGCGACGTTGTCGGGGTGACCCTCGATGTCGGCCGCGAGCCGGAACAGCGCGTCGTCGTCGAGCAGCAGCTGCCCGCCGGCGACGAGTGCGCGGGCCAGCGAGACACCTCCGACGATGGCGGCCGAGGACGAGCCGAGGCCGCGTCCGTGCGGGATCACGTTGGTGCAGCGCAGGAGGAGCCCGGCCGGTTCGGCGTCCATGGCGGCGAAGGCCGCGCGCATCGAGCGGACCACGAGGTGGGTCTCGTCCCGAGGGACGTCGTCGGCCCCCGCGCCGGTCACTTCGATCCGCAGGCCACCGTCGGTGACCTCGGCCTCGAGGGTGTCTCGTAGCGACAGGGCCAGCCCGAGCGAGTCGAAGCCGGGTCCGAGGTTGGCCGACGTGGCCGGGACGCTGACCCGCACGGGGCCGTTGACGAAGGTCGCCATCGATCAGGCGAGACCGGCTGCGGCGGCGGCAGCAGAGACGTCGGCATCGACGACGGTGTCGACGATGTCGGTGTAGGACTCGAGCGCGGTCGCGGTGTCCTTGAGCCCGTGCCCGGTGACGGTGATCGCCACCGTCTTCCCGGCGTAGGTGTCTCCACCCGCCAGCTCCTTGAGGAGGCCCGCGATGCCGGCTGCGGACGCGGGCTCGACGAAGACGCCGTCACGCCTGGCCAGCTCGGCCTGGGCGGCGAGGATCTGCTCGTCCGTCACGGACGCGAAGCGACCCTCGGACTCCTTGGCCGCCATCTCGGCCAGGTGCCACGACGCCGGGTTGCCGACACGGATGGCGGTGGCCTTGGTCTCGGGGTCGGGGAACGGCTCGCCGGTCACCAGCGGCGCCGCACCCTCGGCCTGGAAGCCCCGCATGACGGGCAGCTTGGAGGCGCGGCCGAGTGCGGCGTACTGCTGATAGCCCATCCAGTAGGCGGCGATGTTGCCCGCGTTGCCGACCGGGAGCAGGTGGTAGTCGGGGGCATCGCCGAGGAAGTCGCAGATCTCGAACGACGCCGTCTTCTGGCCCTGGAGGCGCACCGGATTGACGGAGTTGACCAGCGCGACGGGGTAGTCCTTCGCCAGACCGCGCGCGATGTCGAGGCAGTGGTCGAAGTTGCCGCGGACCATGATGATCTGGGCGCCGTGGACGACGGCCTGGGCCATCTTGCCGGCCGCGATCTTGCCCTCGGGGATCAGCACGAGCGGCTTGAGGCCGGCCTTGGCGGCGTAGGCCGCCATCGACGCCGACGTGTTGCCCGTCGAGGCGCAGACCACGGCCTCGGCGCCGTCGTGCTTGGCCACCGAGATGGCCGTCGTCATGCCGCGGTCCTTGAACGAGCCGGTCGGGTTGTTGGCCTCGACCTTGAGCCACACCTCGGCACCGGTCAGCCCGGAGAGCCAGTCGGAGTGCACCAGCGGCGTGCCGCCCTCGCGGAGCGTGACGGCCTCGAGGCCCTCCGGGATGTCGAGGAGGTCGCGGTACTCCTCGATCACGCCGCGCCATTGGCCGTTGGTCATTCGTCTCCCCCTTCGACGCGCATCACCGAGGTGACGTCGCGCACGATGTCCATGCTGCGCAGGTGCTCGACCGTCTTGCTGAGTGCCGCGTCCGTCGCCGCGTGACTGACCACGACGAGCTGGGCGTCGGCGCCGCGGCCCTCCTGGCGCACGGTCTGGATCGAGACGTCGTTGTCCGCGAAGGCGTTCGCGACGGCCGCGAGCACGCCCGACCTGTCGTCGACGTCGAGCGCCACGTGGTAGCGGGTGCGGGTCTCCCCCATCGGCAGCACCGCCCGATCGGCGTACGCCGACTCGCCGGCGCCCCGAGTGTTGCTGAGCCGGTTGCGCGCGATCGTGACGAGGTCGCCGAGCACGGCACTGGCCGTCGGCGAGCCGCCGGCACCGGGGCCGTAGAACATCAGCTGGCCGGCGGCCTCGGACTCGACGAACACGGCGTTGTAGGCGCCGCGCACGCTTGCGAGCGGGTGGCTTCGCGGGATCATCGCGGGGTGGACGCGCACGGCCACCTGGTCGTCGCGCAGCTCGCAGATGGCCAGCAGCTTGACGACCGAGCCCATCTCGCGGGCCGACTGGATGTCGGCGGCGGTCACGTCCGAGATGCCCTCGCGGTAGACGTCGGAGGCGGTGACCCGCGAGTGGAAGGCGAGGCTGGCCAGGATCGCTGCCTTGGCCGCCGCGTCGAAGCCCTCGACGTCGGCGGTCGGGTCGGCTTCGGCGTACCCGAGGTCCTGGGCTTCCTCCAGCGCCTCGGAGAAGCCGGCGCCGGAGGAGTCCATCTTGTCCAGGATGAAGTTGGTCGTGCCGTTGACGATGCCGAGCACCCGGGTGACCTTGTCGCCGGCCAGCGACTCGCGCAGCGGGCGCAGGATCGGGATGGCACCGGCCACGGCGGCCTCGTAGTAGAGGTCGCGCTCGGCCTTGGCGGCCGCCTCGAAGAGCGTCGGACCGTCCTCGGCGAGCAGCGCCTTGTTGGCGGTGACGACGCTGGCGCCGTTGGACAGGGCGCTGAGGATCAGCGACCGGGCGGGCTCGATGCCGCCGATCACCTCGATCACCAGGTCGACGTCGTCGCGGGCGACGAGCCCGGCCGCGTCCGTGGTCAGCAGGCCTTCGGGCACCTCGACGTCACGCTGGGCGTCGAGGCGGCGGACGGCGACGCCGACCAGCTCGACGGGCGCTCCGACCCGGGCGGTCAGGTCGTCGGCCTGCTCCATGAGCAGCCGCACCACCTGTGAACCGACCGAACCACAGCCCAACACGGCGACCTTCAGTCGCTTGTTCTCCATCACGCACCCACGTCAGTAGCCAACAGGTCGTCTTCAGTCTCCCTGCGCAGCACGACGGAAATCTTCCCGTCCCGCACACTGATCACCGGAGGTCGCAGCGCGTGGTTGTAGTTGGAGGCCATCGAGCGGCAATAGGCACCGGTTCCGGGGACCGCCACGAGGTCACCGGGAGCGATGTCTCCGGGCAGGAACTCGTCCTTGACCACGATGTCGCCGGCCTCGCAGTGCTTGCCCACCACCCGCGCCAGCGTCGCCGGCGCGTCCGAGATGCGGCTGGCCAGCGTGGCGGAGTAGTCGGCGTCGTACAGCGCCGTGCGGATGTTGTCGCTCATCCCGCCGTCGACGGAGACGTAGGTCCGCACGAGCCCGCCGTCGAGCGCGACCTCCTTGACCGTGCCCACGGTGTAGACCGTGCACATCGCGGGGCCGACGATCGCGCGGCCGGGCTCGATGCTGAGTCGCGGCTCGGTGATGCCGAGCGCCTTGCACTCGTGCTCGACGATCTTGCTCATCTCGGTCGCCAATTCGGACGGGTCGGCTGGATCATCTTGGGTCGTGTAGGCGATGCCGAAGCCGCCGCCGAGGTCCATCTCCGGCATCTCGACGCCGATCTCCTCGGTGACGCGGGCGTGCAGCGCCAGCACACGGCGGGCCGCGACCTCGAAGCCCGACGAGTCGAAGATCTGGCTGCCGATGTGGCTGTGCAGGCCGAGCAGCTCGAGGCCTGCGGCGTCGTGCACGCGGCGTACGGCATCGAAGGCGTCACCGCTGGTGATGGAGAACCCGAACTTCTGGTCCTCGTGGGCGGTCGCGATGTATTCGTGGGTGTGCGCCTCGACGCCGGCGGTGACCCGGATCATCACCCGCGCGGTGCGGCCGAGCGACGTGGTGAGCCGCTCCAGGCGCTCGATCTCGGCGAACGAGTCGACGATGATCCGCCCGACGCCCAGCTCGAGCGCGCGCACCAGCTCGGGCTCGGTCTTGTTGTTGCCGTGGTAGCCGATGCGCGCCATCGGGAAGCCCGCCCGTTCGGCGACCGTGAGCTCGCCGCCCGAGCAGACGTCGAGGTGCAGGCCCTCCTCCGCCAGCCAGCGCACGGTGGTCGTCGACAGGAAGGCCTTGCCCGCATAGAAGACGTCGTACGCCGCAAACGCGTCCTTGAAGGCACGCGCGCGGGCCCGGAAGTCCGCCTCGTCGAGGACGTAGGCCGGGCTCCCCTGCTGCGCGACCAGGTCGGTCAGCGCGACGCCGCCGACGCTGAGCACGCCGTCGGTCTTCGCGGCCGTGCTCGACCAGAGCAGCGGGACGATCTCGTTGGGGTC
>JBDSPC010000025.1:0-4757 GCA_039914485.1 Nocardioides sp. | reverse complement strand
AGGCCAAGCAGGTGTGTCGACGCTGTGAGGTGCGCGAACAGTGCCTCGCCTGGGCGCTGGAGGCGGGCCAGGACCACGGCGTCTGGGGCGGCCTGAGCGAGGACGAGCGCCGCTCGCTCAAGCGTCGCAACGCTCGCGCCCGGGTCCGCACGGCCTGAGCAAGGCCCGCTCGGTGGGTTCAGTCCATCGGTAGATCGATCTGGACCCTCGCTCCGGTTCCCTCGGTGGCCGGGCCCATCTCGATCATCCCGCCGAGCTCCGACTCGACCAGGGTGCGCACGATCGAGAGCCCCAGGCTGGTCGTCGCCTCCGGATCGAAGTCGGTGGGCAGACCCACCCCGTCGTCCTGTACGGCGATGTGGAGACGCCCGACGATCCGGCGCACGCTGAGCAGGATCCTGCCCTGGTGGGCGGCATCGACCTCGGCGGCGGCGGCCATTCCCGGGTAGCCGTGCTCGACGGCGTTCTGGAGGATCTCGGTCAGCACCATCGCCAGCGCCGTCGCGATCTCTGACGGCAGCACCCCGAAGGAGCCGTCGCGCAGCACCCGCACCCGGCCACTGACGGCACTGACGTCGGTGACCATCCGGCCGAGCCGGTCGGCGATCTCGTCGAAGTCGACGCTCTCCTCGACGGCCTGGCTCAGGGTCTCGTGCACGATCGCGATCGACCCCACGCGCCGTACGGCCTCCTCCAGCGCCGCCTTGGCCTCGGGTTGGTCGATCCGTCGCGCCTGCAGTCGCAGCAGCGCGGCGACGGTCTGCAGGTTGTTCTTCACCCGGTGGTGGATCTCGCGGATGGTGGCGTCCTTGGTGACCAGCTCGCGGTCGCGCCGGCGCAGCTCGGTGACGTCGCGCAACAGGATGACCGCGCCGATGCGCTCACCGTGCGGTCGCAGCGGGATGCTGCGCACCACCAGCGCGACGTCATCGGTCGCGATCTCGGTGTCGCGGTCCGCGCGCCCGCTGAGCACCGCACTGAGCGACTCCTCGTCGAGCCGGCGCCGCGGCGGCACGAGCTCGCGGGTCAGGTCGGTCAGCACCAGGTTGGTCAGGTCGCCGTGCAGGCCGAGGCGGCGGTAGACCGACAGCGCGTTGGGGCTCGCGTAAGCGACCCGGCCGCCGGCGTCGAGGCGCAGGAACCCGTCGCCCACCCGGGCGGTGTCGGCGTGGTCGCTGCGCTGGCCGGCGGGCGGGAACCAGCCGCCGGCGATCATCTGGGTCATCTCCGCCGCGGTCTGGAGGTAGGACAGCTCGAGGCGGCTCGGGGTGCGCACGCCCAGCAGGTTGGTGTTGCGCGCGACCACGGCGATGATGCGGCCTGCTCGCCGTACCGGGATCGCCTCGACCCGCACCGGGACGTCATCGCGCCACTCCGGATCGCCCTCGCGCACCAGGCGCCCGTGCTCGTAGGCCTCGTCGACCATCCGCCGGCGCCCGGTCGGCACGAAGGTGCCGACGACGTCGTCGGGCAACGACGTGGGGCCGGTCGTGGGCCGCATCTGGCCGCCCGCATAGAAGCCGTTGCCCTCACGATCGGGCAACCACAGCACCAGATCGGCGAACGACAGGTCGGCGATGATCTGCCAGTCGGCCATCAGCAGCTGGAGCCAGGTGACGTCGTCGTCGTCGAGATCGGTGTGTGCTCGGACGAGCTCGAGGAGAGACGGCACAGGGCCACTCTAATGAGACTCCCGGTTAGCCCCTCAGCCGATCGGCTGGCAGGATGGCGCCATGGCCACCGGGTACTGGCAGGAGATCCTTTCGACAGGGCTCGCCGTCCCCAATGATCGGCCCCTGGACGACCTGACGGCCGAGCTCACCATCATGTTGGGCTCCCCAGATCCGGAGCAGCGCGACGGCACCGCCTATCCCGCGCTGGCCACCTGGATCGATCGCGGCGTGTACGACGACCTGCTCTCCGGCCTCGGCGACGGGATGGCCGCCGGGCTGACCGTCGGCCTCGGCGAGGTCGACACCGACTCCGTCTTCCGCCGCAGCTTCTCCGTGCTCGCGCTGGCCGAGTGCCTCGCCCGCGACAACGTCAAGCTGCTGCTGCCCAGCGCTCGGGTCTTCGACTGGGGCGACCGGGTGGCGTCGTGGTTCCTGCGAGAGCGTGACACCCGCGGCTACGTGCCCGGCAAGGGCTGGGCACACGCCATCGCCCACGGCGCCGACGCGATCGGCATCCTGGCCCAGTCCCCCTACTTCGCCACCAACGAGCTGACGGTCTTCCTCGACGTGCTCGCCGACCGGCTGCTGATGAGGGACTCCGACCTGCTGGTCGCGGGCGAGACCGACCGGATGGCCGCCGCCACGATGCAGATCCTGCGCCGCAACGTGATCAGTCTCAAGGTGCTCGAGCCGTGGATCTTCCGGATCGCTGCCGGAGCCAACCCGTTCGGCAGCAGTGGCGAGCACGACCCCTACCAGCTGGCCGGCAACGCGCAGGCCTTCCTGCGCTCGCTGCACGTGCAGCTCACGCTCGCGAGCAACCCGCCGGCGGTGCGCCCCGACCTGATCCTGGTGCTGATCGAGGCGTTGAAGCAGACCAACTTCCCCTTCCTCTCGCCTGCCAACTCACCCTCCTGATCGGGCCGGCTCCCGGGGGCCGATGCTCTAGCGTGCGGGCATGAGCGAAATCAGCGGGCACAGCGGGGAAATGGCAGTCTCGGTCGCGCGCGCCCACGGGGTCGAGACCATGTTCACGTTGTCGGGAGCGCACGTGTTCCCGATGTACGACGGCGCGGTCAAGGCCGAGCCGCCGATGCGGCTCCTCGACGTCCGCCATGAGCAGACCGCGGCCTTCGCGGCCGAGGCCACCGGCAAGCTGACCCGGGTGCCCGGTCTCGCCGTCCTCACCGCCGGCCCGGGCGTCACCAACGGGATCTCCGCGATCGCGCAGGCGCAGTTCGCCGGCTCCCCGATGGTCGTCGTCGGCGGACGTGCCCCGGCCAACCGCTGGGGCAGCGGCGCCCTCCAGGAGATCGACCACCTGCCGATCGTCTCTCCCGTCGCGAAGCAGGCCCGCACCCTGCACACCGCCGCCGAGGTCGCCGCCGGCTTCGACGACGCCTTCACCGTCGCCCGCTCCTCACACCGCGGTCCGGTGTACGTCGACATCCCGATGGACGAGTTCTTCAACTCCGGATCCGGGCCGGCGTCAGCGGGCGCCCCGACCACCGTCGTCGAGCCCGACGCTGACGACGTGGCCCGGACCGCCGGACTGCTGGCCGACTCCCACCACCCGCTCCTCATCCTCGGCACGGACGTCTGGGCCGACCACGCCGAGGACGCCGCGCTGCGCCTCGTCGAGTCCCTGGGCATCCCGACGCTGACCAACGGCATGGGACGAGGCCTGCTGCCCGGCGGGCACCCGCTGCTGGTCACCAAGGCCCGCGGCGCCGCGATCAACGGCGCCGACCTCGTCATCGTCGTCGGCACCCCGCTCGACTTCCGGCTCGGCTACGGCATCTTCGGTGGGCCCGACAAGAACCCCGACGGCGCCTTCGCCAAGGTCGTGCATGTCGCCGACTCCCCCGGCCAGCTCGCGGCGCACGCCGAGCTCGCCGCCTCGGTCGCCGGCGACCTGTCGACGATCCTCGACGGGCTGGTGGTCGCCGTCCAGGGAAGGACGCGTGACTGGTCGGGCTGGGCCGCCGGGCTCGCCGACGTCGTGTTGGCCACTGCCGCCCGCGACAGCGAGCTGCTCACGGCGGAGGCCGACCCGATCCACCCCGCCCGCATCTACGGCGAGCTGGTCCCCCGGCTCGCCGACGACGCGGTCGTGATCGGCGACGGCGGCGACTTCGTCAGCTTCGCCGGCAAGTTCGTCGAGCCCAAGCGTCCCGGCGGCTGGCTCGACCCCGGCCCCTACGGCTGCCTCGGCGCCGGCCTCGGCGCGGCCATCGCCGCTCGCCTGGCCCGGCCGTCCGCGCAGGTCGCGCTGCTGCTCGGCGACGGTGCCGCCGGCTTCTCGCTGATGGACGTGGACACGCTGGTCCGCCACGACCTGCCGGTGGTGATGGTGATGGGCAACAACTCCGCCTGGGGCCTCGAGAAGGGCCCGATGCAGATGCTCTACGGCTACGACGTCGCGGCCGACCTGGCCGAGCAGACGGCCTACCACGAGGTCGTCAAGGCGCTCGGTGGCGCCGGCGAGAAGGTCACCGATCCGGCGCAGATCGGGCCGGCGCTCGATCGCGCCTTCGACTCGGGCGTGCCCTACCTCGTCAACATCATCACCGACGTCAACGCGGCCTACCCGCGCAGCACCTTCGGAATCTGAAGAACATGCAGAGCGGTATTTGATGGAGCTGCGTCGCATCCGCCCCGACGAGCACGCCGCTGCCGGCGACGTGTGCGTGGCGGCGTACGAACCCTTCTTCAGCGGTGCCGAGGACTTCTACCGTGAGAAGGTCCGCGACGTCGCCCGCCGCGACGCCGAGGCGGAGGTGTGGGTCGCGGCCGACGGCGACGAGCTGCTCGGCTGCGTGACCTTCTGCCCCCCCGGTTCGCCGTGGCACGAGATCGCGGACGACCACGAGGGCGAGTTCCGGATGCTCGCCGTGAGTCCCGCTGGCACCGGCCGCGGAGTGGGTACGGCGCTGGCGACCCTCTGCGAGGAACGCGCGCGCAACCACGGGGCGACCGCGATGGTGCTGTCGTCGCTGCCCACGATGGCCGGAGCGCACCGGATCTACGAACGCCTCGGCTACGCCCGGCTCCCGGACCGGGACTGGGACCCGGTCCCGGGAG
>JBDSPC010000007.1:0-13157 GCA_039914485.1 Nocardioides sp. | reverse complement strand
GGTGCCGTCGGCCTCGTCGTATGACTCCCGACCCCACAAGCCAGGACGGGCAGTAGTTCGATGCTCGTAGCCCGCTTCCGCGAGCAGCTTCTCGATGCTCGGCGCGTCGCCCACCAGCCCGGGAGTCACACCGAGGTCGCCGTCGCCCGTAGGCATCCTTGGCACATCGAGGTCCATCGTCCGAAGTAGCACCGCATGGGCGCCGACCAGCGTCAATGACTCGGCATGCGCCGCAAGGACGGCGACCACATTGATGATCGCGCGGCGGCTCCACTCGATCTCGGTGCGAGGACCGTTGTACTCGCTCACGCCACTCGCCGGCCCAGCAGAATGTCAGCCTGCTCCGCCATTCGGTCGATGCCGCCATAGGAGTCAACTATCACCTGGTCCCGCGCAACAACCGTGATGCCCTCGATCCTGGTCCGGCCGAGCTCACTGACGCCGTCGAACGGGATCAGCGTGACTCGCATGCCGAACGAGCCGGGCTCCTTCCGGCTGAGACCCGCTGCCTCGGCGGCGCGAGCGACATCCTCGACGTAGAGCACCGGCCAAGCTTCGCCGGCGCTGGAGCGGTAGAGGTTCGCCCCCGCATCACCGCTCAGCGCGTAGCCGACGCCAGACTCCGCAAACAGTCTGGCGATCTCGTAGGCACTCTTCCCCGCGTTGAAGTCCACGGCGCCCGGGCGTCGTGTCAGACGTGCTGCACGACCAGCACGGAAAAGCAGGTCCGCCTCCTTGCCGTTCACCACGCGACCGGAGGAATCGACGAGACCGAGGCGCGCCCATCGCTGCTGCCATGCCTCGACACCCGGGACCACCTCGATGTCGAGCGCTGAGTCGAGCGCTAGCCGCGCCGCCGCGATCGGCGCCGTGTCAGCAACCCCAGTGAACCCGAGCGACTCGCCCAGTGCGGTCAGGATCTCCTGCGCCAGATCGAACGACGGGCTCACCGCACCAGCCTCGATCCGAGTCACCGTCGTGGGAGCGACGTCGACCAGGGCCGCGAGCTGACGAGCACTCAGCCCGTTGACGCGGCGTAGCGTCGAGATGCGCTCCGCGAGGTTCATGTCATCAGGCTACGCGTGCGTTGCATATTTGCAACATCGAGGTGCGAATCCGGCGGCGCGGCGCACTCCATTGACGGGATCACCGTGGTCCCGCAGCCCTGCTCGGGGCCCCTGAGGACCAACCAACCGGGGCATCTGCACCAGCTACTGCCACAAATGTTTCAGTAGAATGCTGCTGTAGATCGGCTGCCACTGGGTTGCCAGTGATGGGGCCTAAGTGATGCACGAAAGTGATGCACGAGGGCCCGGAATCGTCGTCCAACCGCGATACGCGACAATTCGATGCGAACCGCCACACCCATTCTGACCTGCGGTTTCATCAAAATCCGCTAACAGCCGCCGATCAATCAACCTCGTGGCACCAGTGGCAGGCGGCGTACCCGACGCTCAACAGGATCGGCACGTTCCTTGCTCTCGCCTCGGCGAATGCTTCGGGGCTCCACTCCCACCAGTCGACGGGGTTGTCGGCGTGTTGGAGGAGGTACGGCGACGTGGCGGCCAACAAACGGTTGGGCATGTCTCCAGCCTCGCACCTCATGGGCTTGGCGGCACTGGGTAGGCATGAGGCATGACTTCCTACAAGACCGTCAACCCGGCGACGGGCGAGACCCTCGCCGAGTTCCCCACCCTCGACGACGGGGGCGTGCAGGACGCGCTGGCCCGCAGCGATGCTGCCTACACCTCCTGGGCCGCCACCGCCCCCGAGGAGCGCGCCGAGGTCCTGACCGCCGTGGCCGACATCTACGACCAGCGCGCCGACGAGCTCGCGCAGCTGATCACCACGGAGATGGGCAAGCCGATCGCCCAGGCGAAGGGCGAGATCCAGCTCTCGGCCGCCATCCTGCGCTACTACGCCGACAACGCTGCCGACCTGCTGGCGGACGAGGTCCTGGACGTCCCCGGAGCCGAGTCCAGCGTGGTGCAGAAGCGCCCAGTCGGCTCACTGGTGGGTGTGATGCCGTGGAACTTCCCGCACTACCAGGTGGTGCGGTTCGCGGCTCCCAACCTGCTGCTCGGCAACACGATCCTCCTCAAGCATGCCGGCAACTGCCCCCAGTCGGCCCTGGTGATCGAGGAGATCTTCGCCGAGGCCGGCCTGCCGAAGGATGCCTACATCAACGTCTTCGCCACGAACGACCAGGTCGCCGACATGATCGCCGACAGCCGCGTGCAGGGTGTCTCACTCACGGGCAGCGAGCGGGCCGGATCGAGTGTGGCCGAGACGGCCGGCAAGAACCTCAAGAAGGTCGTCCTCGAGCTCGGCGGCTCCGATGCCTTCATCGTCCTCGACTCCGACGACATGGCCGCCACGGTGAAGTCCGCGACCCGAGCCCGCCTGGCCAACACCGGCCAGGCGTGCAACGGCGCCAAGCGCTTCCTGGTGGCCGAGGACTCCTACGACGAGTTCGTGTCCCTCATCGTCGCCGCCTTCGAGGCGACCACGGCCGGCGATCCGAGCGACAAGTCCTCCCACATCGGCCCGCTGTCCTCCGAGGTCGCGCGGGACGCGCTGGTCGAGCAGATCGACGAGGCAGTCGCCAAGGGCGCGACCCTCCTGACCGGGGGCAAGGCCATCGACCGGCCCGGCGCCTTCCTGGAGCCGACCCTGCTCGCGGACGTCACGCCCGAGATGCGGGCCTACGCCGAAGAGCTCTTCGGCCCGGTCGCGGTGATCTACAAGGTGTCCTCGGTCGACGAGGCTGTCACGCTCGCCAACGACTCGTGCTTCGGGCTCAGCGGCTCGGTGTGGAGCAGCGACCCGGACGTCGCCCGCGAGGTGGCCGAGCGGCTCGAGGTCGGGATGGCGTTCGTCAACGAGCACGGCACGTCGCTGCCCGGTCTGCCCTTCGGCGGTGTCAAGCGGTCCGGCTACGGGCGCGAGCTCGGCCCGTGGGGCCTGGACGAGTTCGTCAACAAGAAGCTGGTGCGCGTCTCGAAGAAGTAGCCCGATCGGCGTCGGGTCAGGCGTCCACCGCCATCTCGCCGAGCTCGGACCAGTCCGTGCCTTCGACGGTGGTGCTGACGATCTTCGGCGTGGCCACGAGGTGCGGCGGCAGGTCGCGCTGGGCAGCCTTGAAGTGGTCCGACCCGACGTGGTGCGCGCCGGCGTCGCCGTCCGCGAACGCCTCCACCAGCACGAACTCGTGGGGCGACTCGAGGCTGCGCGACCACTCGAACCACAGGCAGCCCGGCTCGGCGCGCGTCGCCTCGGTGAAGGGGCGGGTGATGGTCGGCCAGTCCTCGACGGACTCGGGACGGACCTCGAACTTGGCAGTG
This sequence comes from Nocardioides sp., assembly GCA_039914485.1. Taxonomy (GTDB): domain Bacteria; phylum Actinomycetota; class Actinomycetes; order Propionibacteriales; family Nocardioidaceae; genus Nocardioides. The sequence continues at coordinate 9,813 of JBDSPC010000007.1, read as the reverse complement.
ATGAAGATCAACGGATGCTCCTGGTTCGATGAGGTGTCGGACAGGTGTCACGGTCGATCGTAGGCAACCGCGGCCCGTCCGTAGGCTCGCCTCATGCAGGCAGTCCGCTACGACGCGTACGGCGACACCCCGACCCTCATCGACGTCCCGGCGCCCGCCTGCCCGGCTGACGGTGTGGTCATCGAGGTCCACGCCACCGGCGTCTGCCGCTCCGACTGGCACGCGTGGCAGGGGCACGACCCCGTGTCGCTGCCGCAGGTGCCCGGCCACGAGTTCGCGGGTGTCATCGCCGAGGTGGGTCCGCAGGTCACGAAGCGCCGGGTCGGCGAGCGCGTGACCGTGCCGTTCGTGTGCGGCTGCGGCCGGTGTGACTACTGCGCGGCCGGGGAGTCCCAGGTGTGCCCGGACCAGTCGCAGCCGGGATTCACGATGCCGGGGTCGTTCGCCGAGCTGGTCGCCATCCCCGCCGCCGACCTCAACGTCGTCCCCCTTTCCGATGACCTGGACTTCGTCACGGCGGCCGCGCTCGGCTGCCGCTTCGCCACCGCCTTCCGCGCATTGGTCGCCCACGGTCGCGTGCGTCCCGGGGACTGGGTGGCGGTGCACGGATGTGGCGGCGTTGGCCTGTCGGCGGTGATGATCGCGGCCGCCCTCGGCGCCCGCGTCGTCGCGGTGGACGTGTCCGAGCCCGCGTTGGCGCTCGCGGGCGAGCTGGGTGCAGAGGTGCTCGTGGCAGGCGGGCCCCACGCCGTACCCCGAATCCTCGACGCCACTGGGGGCGGTGCCCATGTGTCCATCGACGCCGTCGGCTCCAACGAGACAGCCGTCGCTTCGGTGTCGTCGCTGCGTCCCCGCGGCAGGCACGTCCAGGTGGGACTGCTGCTGGGCGAGCACGCCACTCCCCCGTTGCCGATGGGACTGGTGGTCGCCAAGGAGCTCGAGATCTACGGCTCCCACGGCATGTCCGCCCGCGACTACCCGGCGATGCTCGACCTCGTCGCCTGCGGTGACGTGCGGCCGGACCGGTTGGTCGGCGCCGTCCTCGGACTCGGTGACGCCGGCGCGGCCCTGGCCGCGATGAGCAGGCCCGCGACCACGGCCGGCGTCACGGTCCTACGCCTGGGGCCGCGAAGCCCGTCCTGACGCCGCGGCTGGCACCCACGACTCGCGCTCGCCGCACCAGGTCCTGACAACGGTCCGGGTGCGACCGGCGCCTGCATCGGGGCGGACCTACGCCCCGGTGGCATGCTCGTCGGATGCCCCCTCCCTGGACCGTCCGCGTGCACAACCCGATCTGGTGGAACGACGCCGTCCAGCTCGTCAAGACAGCCCTGGCTGCGGTCATCGCCTGGGTGATCGCCGAGCGGATACTCGGCCTGCCGCAGCCCTTCCTCGCCCCTTGGGCGGCCCTATTGGTGGTGCACGCAACCGTCTACCGAACCTTTTCGCGAGGCCTCAAGCAGGTCGCGGCGACCGTCATCGCGGTGCTGCTCGCGGCCGGCATCGGCGAGCTGATGGGGTTGAGCACCTGGTCGGTCGCGACGCTGCTCGTCGTCGGCCTCGTGGTCGGCACCGTGCCCTGGTTCGGGGCCGAGGCGACGACCATCGCCGCGACCGGGCTGATCGTGCTGACCACCGGCTTCCAGAACGACTCGCTGCTGGTCTCACGGCTCCTGGACACGGGCATCGGGATCGCGGTGGGCCTGCTCATCAACCTCCTCGTGTGGCCGCCCCTGCGACGACGATCGGCGGTGGTTGGGCTGGACCGCATCGACGACGGGATCGGGGTGCTGCTCCAGGACATGTCCGAGGGGCTGCGCGTGGACTGCACGCCTGACGACGTCGCCGAGTGGATCGACCGCAGCCGCGACCTGGACGGCTACGTGGACCACGCGTGGGCGCTGGTGCGGCAGGCGCAGGAGAGCGCCCGCTGGAACCCCCGTCGTTCGGCCGCCCAGGTGCGCGACCCGAAGCAGTGGAGAGGGCTGCTCGAGCGGATGGAGCAGGCGGTCGCGGAGATCCGCAGCATGGCGCGAACCCTCGGCGGTCAACATGCGCACCGGGAGATCTGGGGCGCCAGCTTCGCCGAGCCGTGGATCGAGATGCTGGGCGAGGCGGGGCGAGCGACCAGCGACGCCGACTCCGCGGCGATCGCGGCGGTCCGCACCCGGCTCGAGGCCTTCACGGAGGACCTGCGATCGACCGAGCGATCGTCGGAGTGGCCGATCAACGGAGCCCTGATCATCAACCTGCGCAACATCATCGACGCGATGGGCGAGGTGGCGGCTGCCAATCCGATCGGACAGCCCCCGCTGCCGCTCCAGCCGGGGTCCGCGTGATGACCGCGCGGCTCGTTCCGGCTGGTTGAATCGGTCCATGGACGCGAATGCTTGGGACGAGAGGTACGCCGCCAGCGAGCTGGTCTGGTCGCGCGGACCCAACCAGTTCATCGAGGCCGAGTGCGCGGCCCTGCCGCCCGGTCGGGCCGTCGACCTCGCGTGCGGCGAGGGTCGCAACGCGATCTGGCTGGCGTCGCTCGGCTGGGACGTGACCGCGGTCGACTTCTCGCCGGTCGCGCTCGACAAGGGCCGCACCCTCGGGGGCGACCTCGCGATCGACTGGGTCTGCGCCGACGCGACGGCCTGGCTGGGCGCAGGCCTCGACCTCGCGGTGGTGGCCTACTTCCAGGTGCCAGCCGCGATGCGGCGTACGGCGGTGCGCAATGTCGTCTCGTCACTGCGACCGGGCGGCACGCTGGTCTGGGTCGCGCACGACTCCAGCAACCTCACCGAGGGCACCGGCGGCCCTCAGGACCCGGCCGCGCTGATGACCGCGTCAGACCTGCTCGACGACCTCGACGGGATCGAGGTGGGCCTCGAGCGTGCCGAGCGGGTGGAACGGGTCGTGAACGCCGACGACGGTCACGGCAGCGAGGTCACGAAGACTGCGTGGGACTGCCTGGTGCGCCTGGTTCGTCGCTGATCTCGGTGGCGGAGCCGACCGGCTCGTCGCCGTACGCCCCGGCGTCCTTCGCGTTCTGCGCCTTGCGCAGCTGCTTGGTCAGGCTCCAGCCGAGGAAGGCGACCGCGAGGGCGAGCAGCAGGAAGATGAGCAGCGCCACCCAGCCGGCCTTGACGTCCTCGGGCGCGGGGCCCTCCTGAGCTGCGGCGAGCAGGGTGAGCGTGTACATGGATCCAGTCTCTCAGGCGGGGTCGGTGATGCCGGCGAAGAGGTCGTCCTCCGGCGTCTGGGAGGCGACGTGGCTCACGACGAGCTCGTAGTCCTCGGTGGGCCAGGTCGCGGCCTGGATCTCGCGCGGGATCGAGAAGAACCAGCCGTCGGGGTCGATCTGCGTCGCGTGCGCGAGCAGCGCCTGGTCGCGCACCCCGAAGAAGTCCGAGCACCGCACCTTGGTCGTCACCCGTGCGTCCCAGTCGGGGCGCTCGGGCCAGTCGGCCAGCCGCTCGGCCCACGGCGACTCCAGGTTGTGGGCCAGCATCGCCTCGTGCAGGGCGACCGCCTTGGGCCGGCTGTGGCCGTGCGAGTAGTAGAGCTTCAACGGCTGCCACGGCTCCCCCGCCTCGGGGTAGCGCTCCGGGTCGCCGGCGGCGTGGAAGGCCTCGACCGAGATCTTGTGGCACATGATGTGGTCGGGGTGCGGGTAGCCACCCTTCTCGTCGTAGGTCGTGAGCACGTGCGGGCGGAACTCGCGGATCAGCTTCACCAGCGGAGCGGCACCGACCTCGACGTCGACCAGGCCGAAACAGCCCTCGGGCAGCGGCGGCAACGGGTCACCCTCGGGCCAGCCCGAGTCGATGAAGCCCAGCCAGTCCTGGCGGATGCCGAGGATGTCGCGGGCCCGCTCCATCTCCTGGCGGCGGACCTCGGTGATGTTCTCGAGGATGTCGGGCCGGTCCATCTTGGGATTCAGGATCGAGCCACGCTCGCCGCCGGTGCAGGTCGCGACGTGCACGTCGACTCCCTGGCTGACGTACATCGCCGTGGACGCCGCGCCCTTGCTGGACTCGTCGTCGGGGTGTGCGTGCACGTGCATCAGGCGGTAGCCCGCACGAGGCAGGGTCGAAGGCTGCGGCATGCATGTGAGTCTAGGTTCTCTACTGTGGGCGCCGTGACCGAGTCAGCTCCACCTCCCAGTGATCTCTCCGAGCGGTACGGCGCACCCGCACCGTGGCGCCGGTGGGTGCTGATCGCAGCGATGTCCGCGCTCGGTGCCGTCTTCCTCGTGTGGGTGGGCTGGGTTGCCTGGTCGCACGGCACGCCCGCCGCCGAGTCGGAGCTGGTCACCTTCGAGGTGGTCAGCGACAGCTCCGCGGTCGCGCACATCGACGTACAGCTGGAGGACGGGGCCGACGCGAGCTGCCGGGTGCGCGCCTTCGCCGAGGACCACACGACCGTCGGCGAGATCTCCTTCACTCCGGAGCAGGGTCGCAACGACATCGAGATCCGCACGGAGCGTCGAGCCACCAGTGTCGACCTGATCGGCTGCACGACTCCTGACCAGGAAAGACCCCGCTGACCTGCCCATTCGGCGTCGTCAACCTGCGTAGAACGACCTGACTTGCTACCTTGGTCACCTGCCCGCCCGGCAGCGCCGGCCCATTGCGCGGCCGAGAGCGCCCAGCCAAGGGCTCGCCAAGCAGGACCAACACCACCCCGAGTGGATGCGATTGTGCGTATCCATCTAGTAGGAGTACCGACATGACCCAGGACGCCGGCACCATCTGGCTCACGCAGGATGCCTTCGACAAGCTCACCACCGAGCTCGAGGAGCTCAAGGGTCCGCGCCGCGCCGACATCATCGAGAAGATCTCCGCGGCGCGCGACGAGGGCGACCTCAAGGAGAACAGCGGCTACCACGCCGCCAAGGACGAGCAGGGCAAGCAGGAGGCCCGCATCCGTCAGCTCGAGGACATGCTGCGCCGCGCCGAGGTCGGAGAGACGCCGCCCAATGACGGCGTCGTGGAGCCGGGCATGGTCGTGACCATCCGCTTCACCGGCGACGACGACACCGAGAAGTTCCTCCTCGGTGCGCGCGAGAACCTCGCCGAGGGCGACACCCTCGACGTCTACTCCCCGCAGTCCGCCATGGGCTCGGCGATCAACGGCCACACCAAGGGCGAGACGGTCACCTACACCGCCCCCAACGGCAAGGACATCCAGGTCGACATCGTCGACGCGGAGCCCTACCAGCCCTGAGTCCCACCACCTGATGGCCCTCGCAGTAACGCGAGGGTCATCGGTCATTTCAGGGGGCTATTCGTAGACCTTGTAGCCCGCCTCGCGGAGCTTGGCCATCACGACCTCGGCGTGTACCTCGCCACGCGTCTCGAGCTGGATCCGCACCTCGACCTCGTTGAGGTTGAGGTTGGGTGAGATCCGCTCGTGCGCGACCTCGAGCACGTTGGCACCTGCGTCGCCGACCTGGACGAGCAACCCTGCCAGGCCCCCGGGGAGGTCGGGGATGACGACGCGGAGGTAGAGGTAGCGACCGGCGGCCGCGAGTCCGTGCCGGATCACCTTGCCGAGCAGCAGGGGGTCGATGTTGCCACCGGAGAGCACGGCGACCACGGGACTCTCGAAGTGCGTCGGTGTGTCGAGGAGGGCAGCCACCGCCGCCGCCCCAGCGGGTTCCACGACCATCTTGGCGCGCTCGACGAGGGCGAGGAGCGCCCGCGACAACGACTCCTCGGAGACGGTGCGGATCTCGTCGCAGTAGTCGCGCACGGCGGCGAAGGTGATCTCACCCGGACAGCCGACCGCGATGCCGTCGGCCATCGTCGCCATCGACGACAGCGGGACGGGCGCACCCTGACGCAGTGAGCCCGGGAATGCCGCAGCGCCTTCGGCCTGCACCCCGATCACGCGGACATCAGGGCGTGAGGCCTTGATCGCGATCGCGATGCCGGCAAGCAGGCCGCCGCCACCGGTCGGCACGATCACGGTCTTCACGTCGGGCCGCTGCTCGAGGATCTCCAGGCCGGCAGTGCCCTGCCCGGCGACGATGTCGGCGTGGTCGAAGGGGTGGATCAGCACGGCGCCGGTCTCCGCGGCGAACTTCCTGGCCTCGACCAGCGCGTCCTCGAGGTAGCGACCGTGGAAGCGGACGTCGGCGCCGTACGCACGCGTCGCCTTCTCCTTGGGGATCGGCGCGCCCTCCGGCATGAAGACGGTGGACTTGATGCCGAGCGTGGTCGCGGCGAGCGCGACCCCCTGAGCGTGGTTGCCCGCGCTGGCGGCGACGACGCCGTTGGCCCGCTCTTCCGCGGAGAGGCGCGAGATCCGGACATAGGCACCGCGGATCTTGAAGGAGCCCGTGCGTTGGAGGTTCTCGCACTTCAGGCTCACCGGTCCGTCGACCAGGTCGGAGAGCCAGCGGGCGCCCTCCATCGGGGTTCGGAGCGCGACGTCGGCGATCACCTCCCGAGCGACCTCGATGTCGGCCAGGGTCACGCCGGCCAGACGTGGATCACTCACTCGGCACCTCCTCCTCGAGGGTCTCCTCTTCGTCGTCGGTCGTCACCGGTGACTCATAGTCCTCCGGCTCGGCGTCGCGGGCGAGGTGGTTGACGACGGCGTTGCCCGCCGCGACGAGGGGTACGGCGATGAGCGCGCCCGCAATGCCGGCGACCAGCACCCCGCAACCGATGGCCACGATCACGCCGAGGGGGTGCACGGAGACGAAGCGGCCCATCAGGAAGGGCTGCAGGATGTGGCCCTCGATCTGCTGGACCAGGATCACGCCGCCGAACATCAGCAACGCCGTGATCGGGCCTTGGTCGACGAGCGCGACCAGGATCGCGACCAGGCTGGCGACCGTGGCGCCGACCATCGGGACGAAGGCACCGAGGAAGACCAGGACGCCGATCGCCAGCACGAACGGGACGCCCAGGATCGCGGCCACGATCATGACCCCGATCGCATCGGCCAACGCGACGAGAACGGTCGCCCGGACGAACTGGGTGAGCGACACCCAGGCGACCCGGCCCGAGCCGTCGACGTGCTCGCGGGCCGCACGGGGGGCGAGGCGGACCAGCCACGCCCAGATGCGGCCGCCGTCCGCGAGGAAGAAGTAGGTGGAGAACAAGATGATGAAGAAGCCGGCGAAGACGTGCCCGACCGCGGTGCCCACCTCGGTCACCTGGGTCAGGGCACCGCCCTCGCGGGAGTTGTCGGTGATGGTCTTCTGGGTGGACTCGATCCACCCGTTGAGCTGGGTGTCACTCAAGTTGAGCGGGCCGTCGCGCAACCAGTCCTTGACCTGGCCGAGCCCCGTGACCACGGAGTCGGCGAGGTCCTGGGCACCGCTGGCGACCTGCTGTCCGACGTAGGTCAGCAGCAGTGCGACAGAGGCGATGCCGAGGAGCATCACGACGCCCGCCGCCAGCCCGCGTGGCAGCCCGACCCGCTGGAGCAGGCTCACGGCCGGACCGACGAGGGCGGCGATGAGCAGTGAGATGGCGATCGGCAGGGTGATGACAGCGAGGTAGGCCAGCACCCACGCCGCCCCGAGGACGGCCGCGGCGATGACGATCAGCCGCCACGACCAGGCGGCCGCTAGGTCGATGCCCCACGGCACCTGGGCACGGCTGAAGTTGCTCGCACCCGACGTGATCGTGATCGGCTCGGGGCGGCGCTCGGCGCGCAACATGGACCACTGCTGGAGCAGCTGCGCGGTCAACCGCTCGGTCCGGCCGGTGTCGGAGTCCGACTCGCCCGCCACGTCGTCGATCATCCGCTCGTCGCCCGCGTCCCTGCTGTCCGTTGTCACCTCTGCAGGCTACTCATCCGCGCGGACAATCAGCGTCCGGACCAGCGCGTAGGCCGCTTCGGGATGTTCGCCGGCCAGCAGACCGGCGGCGGCCAGGACGTAGTCGTGGTCGACGACGACGCGCGGCGCCCGAGGCAGCTGCCACCCGCCGTCGTGCTCGCCGGTGGCGGGCAGCAGCACCCGGCGTACGACACCGTCGGCACCGTTGCGCAGCGCTCCGCCCGAGCCGACCAGCAGGTCGATCTCGCGCAGGTCCTTGCCGGTGCGCTCGACGACGCGGCCCTCGGGGCTGAGCACGACCTTGCTCCGGCCGGCGTGCCGCTTGAGGGCGAGCTCGATCGCGGCCCGGGCGATCGCCTCGTCGACGTCGATCTCCGCCTGCGAGTCGGGGAGGAAACCGGGGTCCTGTCGCCGGCGTTCCGCCGCGTCGGCCAGGTCGAGACCCGCCTCCGACACCGTGCTCACCGCGGACCACCGCATCCCGAGGTCGCCCTCGACGGTGCGGGTGACCGCGGTGGTGGCGACGACCTCGCGGGCGAGGCCGCTGTCCTCGGGGTCGAGCTCGACGACGCTGTGCACGTCGGTGGTCGCGCCGCCGACGTCGACGACGACCACGTCGCCGGCTCCCTTGCGCTCCTCGTCGAGACCGCGCGAGAGCAGCTCGACGCCGGTGAGCACGACGTCGGGCGTCGCGCCGCGGACCATGGCCGTGAAGTCGGTGCGCTTGCTGAGGTGCTTGCCGCCGATCACGTGCGCCAGGAACATCTCCCGGATCGCACCCCGCGCCGGTTCGGCCACGAGCACGCCGATCTTCGGCACCACGTTGTCCGCCAGGACGTACGGCGTCGCCGACTCGTCGAGGGCCGCGGCCACCTCCCGCTGCGCCTCGACGTCGCCCGCCACGACCACCGGACCCGACCAACAGGCAGCGGCCAGGAACGACGCGTCGCCGGTCAGCTGGCTGCTGTTGCCGCCGTCGGTGCCGCCCACGAGGAGGACCACGTCGGGCAGGGCGTCGGTCAGCTCGACGAAGCGATCAGCGTCGAGGCCCCCGGAGAGCACCGCCACGACCTTGCCCCCACTGGAGAGCGCGACGCGGCGCCCGGCCTCCGCGGTGACGAGCTCCTCGTTGCCGACGACCGCGATCCGCAGTCCGCCGCCAGCGCTCGAGCAGGCCAGCACCTCGGCATCCTGCGCCCGCGCGTCCTGCTCGGTCAGCGACGCCAGGCAGGCGTCGAAGCCGTCGAGCACGTCGGTCTCGATCGTGGTCGGGTGGCTCGCGCTCCCCACCATCTCCCCGGTGGCGAGGTCGACGAGCGACGCCTTGGTGAAGGTCGACCCGAAGTCGACGCAGACAACTGCGCCCCTGCGATCCGTGCTCATGCGCCGACGACGACGGAGATCACGCCCGCGACGGCGGCGAGCAGCACGGCACCGGTCATCACCACGATCAGCGGCCCGCGCGTCGGCATCGGCTCACCGGTGCGGATGGCCTGGTCGGCGCGACGGAAGTGCGAGTAGCCGGCGAAGGCGGCCAGCGCGCCGGCCGCGAGGAGCAGCAGCGCCAGGATGGTCGTCATCGCCGACTCGTCGACGAGGTGGAAGATCGCGACGCCGGCGGCGACCAGCCCGATCGCCGTACGCACCCAGGCAAGGAACGTTCGCTCGTTGGCGAGCGAGAAGCGGATGTCCGGCTCTCGGTGTTGGTTTTCCATTTCAGGACAGCGCGCGGTCCAGGTCGGCCAGCAGGTCCTCGGCCGTCTCGATGCCGACACTGAGCCGGATCAGATCGGAGGGGACCTCGAGGTCGGTGCCCGCGACGCTGGCGTGGGTCATCCGGCCGGGGTGCTCGATCAGCGACTCGACGCCGCCGAGCGACTCACCGAGCGTGAAGACCTCGGCCTTGGCGCACACGTCGAGTGCGTGCTGCTCGCCGCCGGTGACGCGGAAGCTGACGATGCCGCCGAAGCGCTTCATCTGCTTGGCCGCGATCGCGTGGCCGGGGTGGGTCTCGAGGCCGGGGT
>JBDSPC010000514.1:0-7371 GCA_039914485.1 Nocardioides sp. | reverse complement strand
ATCCAGAACCCGTCGATCACCTGGCTGCCCGGCTCGTCGGGTGTCGTCGCCGCGCCGAGGGTGACGAACAGCGGGATGTAGTGCTCGACGGTCGGGTGCGCGTAGGGCATGCCGGGAGCCTTGGCGGTGTAGTTCGCCAGTGCGTCGACGTCGCCACGGGCCAGCGCCTCGGCGGCCCAGGCGTCGAAGTCCGTCGACCAGCCCGGGGCCTGGGCGCCGATGCTGAAGTCCTTGAGGAACGGCAGCCCGTGGGTGAGGAAGCCCGAGCCGATGATGAGGACGCCCTCGTCGCGCAGCGGCTTGAGCCGCTCGCCGAGCTTCATCAGCCGGACCGGATCGGAGGTCGGCAGCGACATCTGCAGGACCGGGATGTTCGCCTTCGGATACATGATCTTCAGCGGCACCCACGCGCCGTGGTCGAGGCCGCGGCTGGTGTGCTGGTGGACCGGCTCGTCCTGCGGCATCATCGCGGCGACGCGCTGCGCGAGCGCCGAGGCGTCGGGCGTCTCGTAGGTCATCTGGTAGTACTTCGGCGCGAACCCGCCGAAGTCGTAGACCAGCGGCGCGAAGTTCGCACTCAGGCTGACCGGCGCCGACTCCCAGTGCGCGCTGACGATCAGGATCGCCTTCGGGCGGGGCAGGTCGCGGGCCAGCGCGGCCAGTTGTCCCGACCACACCGGGTCGTCGAGCAGCGGCGGCGCTCCGTGGCCGATATACAGGGCGGGCATCCGGTCGGTCATGCCACCACAATAGTTGTTGGTTCAACTAAAATCAAGATCGGCTTGGGTAGTCCGTGACGAACGGACCCACGGCTGGCCCAAATGTGGGTCCGTTCGTCACGGACTATCCAGAAGCTGCGGCGGGGAGGGACCAGTCGATCGGCGCCGCACCCTGGTCGGCAAGCAACTTGTTCACCCGCGAGAACGGGCGGGAGCCGAAGAAGCCTCGCGACGCCGAGAGCGGGGAGGGGTGGGCCGACTCGACCCACGGGATCGGGCCGAGCATCGGCTTCAGCGACTGCGCGTCGCGGCCCCACAGGATGGCCGCGCACGGTCCGCCGCGGCCGGCCAGCGCGGTGATCGCGCACTCGGTGACGGTCTCCCAGCCGCGCCCGCGGTGTGAGGCAGCGGCGCCGGGGGAGACGGTGAGAACCCGGTTCAGCAGCATCACGCCCTGGTCGGCCCACGCCGACAGGTCGCCGTGCGCGACGGGCGCGAGGCCGAGGTCGGTGTTGAGCTCGGCATAGATGTTGTTCAGCGACCGCGGGACCGGTCGCACGTCGGGCGCGACCGCGAAGGAAAGCCCGATCGGGTGCCCCGGCGTCGGATACGGGTCCTGCCCGACGATCAGGACGCGTACGTCGCCGAGCGGCCGTGCGAAGGCCCGCATCACGTGGTCCCCGGCGGGCAGGTAGCCGCGCCCGGCCGCGATCTCGGCCCGCAGGAAGTGACCCAGCGCCCCGATCCGGTCGTCCACGGGCGCCAGTGCTGCCGCCCAGTCGGGAGCCATCAGGCCACGGGAGACCAGTCCCTCGAGTGCACTCACCCGCCCGACGCTAGCGCGTCCTGCGCTGACTCAGTCGAGCATCTGACGCAGCTCGTCGGCCGACAGCCCACTCATCCGCGAGACCGCCGCGAGCGTGACCCCGACGCGGTCGGTCTCCTGGACGATCTGGCTCAACGCCGTGCGCGCCGCCCCCAGGTCGTGCTCGGTCCGGGCTCGGTCGACCCGGAAGAGCGCGCTCGTCAAGCGCTCGGCGAGACCGTTCTCCATCTGACCCATGCTGCGTTCGGCGTCGACCGTGTCGCGTGTGTTCACAGTCGGCAAGGAGACGCCACCAGGCGCGGTGATACGTCTCAGCCGCGGGAGATCTGCGGGCGCGACAACCGGTCCAGGAAGGCGATCAGCAAGGCCTCCCGCATCGGCGGCGACGCGACATCGAGCATCGCGTTGACCGACGCCATCCGCGTCGGCAGCTCCAGCGACCCGTCCGCCGCTGCGCCGACCAGTCCGGATGCGGCCAGCAGCCCGTCGAAGTCGTCGTCGGTCAGCGTCGCAGGGTCGAGCGACTCGATGAAGGCGACCACGCCCTCGTCGACCGCGACCGGTCCCGCCGCTTGCGCGGCCTCGACCGACGACCGCAGCGCCGACGTGAAGTCGTCCACGTGCTGCAGCGTCGCCGCACTCACGGACAGGTGGATCGACGCCGGCTGCCCGTCGAAGGCCAGCTGCGGCTGGACGTACCACCCCCGCGACACCAGCTCGTCGGTCAGCGTGAACGGGTCGCACGACGAGTCCGTCGTGAGCGTGACCAGCGTCGAGTCGGGCGGCACCACGACCCGCAGCGCCGGCTCGGAGGACACCACGGCCACGATCCGGTCGACCGCCTCGAAGACCTCGCCCGCCAGCCGCAGGTAGCCCGCGTCGCCGATGGCGGTCACCACCGCCCACGTGCCCGCGATCGGCCCGCCCGACCGCGTCGACTGCATCGTCTGGTTGAGCATCGTGTAGCCCGGCCAGGCGGCGGAGGCGAAGAACTGCGGACGACGCAGCGCGGACGAGCGGTGCAGCAGCAGGGACGTGCCCTTCGGCGCGTAGGCGTACTTGTGGGTGTCGACGGAGATCGACGTGACGCCCTCCACGGCGAACGTCCACGGCGTCACCCGTCGGCCCAGCCGTGCGGCGTACGGAAGCACCCACCCGCCGATGCAGGCGTCGACATGGCACCGAACGCCGGCCGCCGACGCAGCGGCTGCGATCGCGGCGACCGGGTCCACCACACCGTGTGCGTAGGACGGCGCGCTCGCGACGACCAGCACGGTCGTCTCGTCGATCGCGTCCGCCGTGGCAGATGCGTCGGCCCGGAAGTCGGGCCCGACCGGCACCACGACCGCGCGCACGCCGAAGTAGTGTGCGGCCTTGTGGAACGCCGCGTGCGCCGTCGACGGGATCACCATGCTGGGAGAGGTCACTGAAGGTCGGCTGTCCCTGGCGCCTTGTACGGCGAGCAGGACCGACTCGGTCCCCCCGGACGTGACAGTCCCGACCGCGCCGGGAGGAGCGTCGAGCAACGTGCACGCGAAGCCGACGAGCTCGTTCTCCATGGTCAGCAGGGAGGGGAACGCCGTCGGGTCGAGCGCGTTGGAGCCGGCGTAGGCCGCGACGGCCTCGCGTCCGATCCGGTCGACCTCGGCGTCGCCGCCGTCGTAGACGTAGGCGAGCGTGCGGCCACCGTGGACGGGCAGGTCGTCGGCCTGCAGGTCACGCAGACGCGAGAGCGGGTTCATACGAGGGCCGCCTCGACCGACTCGGCGTCGAGCGAGTACCGCGTCAGCCACCACAGGCTGAGCAGCGTCAACAGCGCGGGAATGATCGAGAAGCCGATCGTGATCGCGGTCTGTGCCGAGCCGGGCTGCGTGACCGTCTCGCCGGCCGACGACACGTAGCCGCCGAGGGCCAGCACGATCGCGAACACTCCCGGCCCGAGCGCCAGCCCGAGCGTCTCGCCCGCGGTCCAGACGCCGGTGTAGACACCGGCCCGGTTCTCGCCGGTGCGCGCGGCGTCGGTGGCCGCGGCATCGGGCAGCATCGCCATCGGGAAGACCTGGCAACCGGCATAGCCCACGCCCACCAGTGCGGTCGCGACGAAGACGACGAAGGCCGGAGCCACCTGGGCGAGTGAGGCGAGCGCCGCCCCGGCAGCGAGGATCAGCGAGGACACGAGGTAGCCCTGCTTCTTCCCGACGCGCTCCCCGAAGCGCGCCCAGACGGGCGTCAGCAGCAACGCCGGGCCGACGAAGCAGACGAAGAGGATGGTCGAGGCACCCTGGTTGTCGAGCACGTCGCCGGCGAGGTAGTCGACCCCGGCGAGCATGCAACCGGTCGCGAGTGCCTGCAGCACGAAGGTCGTGAGCAGCAGCCGGAAGTCGCGGGCGCTCGCCACGATCCGGAGCTGCTCGCGCAGGCTGCCGGCCCCGGCGGCCACGGCACCGATCGGCGCACTGCGCGTGCCGACGTAGGCACTGATGACCCCGACGGCGATGACCAGCGCCATCACGACGCCCATCACGCGGTAGCCGTCACGGCCGCCGACCGCGTCGCGGATCAGCGGAGCTGTCGCGCCCGCCAGCATGATCGTGAAGGCGAGGATGGCCACGCGGGCCGTCATCAGCCGCGTGCGTTCGTGATAGCTGGACGTGATCTCGGCCGGCATGGCGACGTAGGGGACCTGGAAGAACGCGTATGCGGAGGCCGCGAGGATGAAGAAGACCAGCACCCAGGCGGCTTCCAGGCCCTGTGAGCCGAGGTCGGGCGCGGCGAAGATCAGCGCGAAGGCGCCGGCCAGCATGATGCCCGCGCGCAGCAGCCAGGGTCGGCGTGGTCCGGCGGGGTCGACGGTGCGGTCGGAGATGCGACCCGCGATCGGGTTCAGGATCACGTCCCACGCCTTCGGCGCGAACACGATCAGGCCGGCCCACAGGGCCGCGATGCCGAGCTCGTCGGTGAGGTAGGGCAGGAGCATCAGGCCAGGCACGGTGCCGAAGGCGCCGGTTGCCACTGACCCCGAGCCGTAGCCGATGCGGACGCTGCGCGACAGCGCGGCCGCCATCTCAGCGGCCGAGCGAGCGGGAGCCGGCGGAACCGTAGCGGCGGTGGGGGTTGGCCCCGATCGCCTCCCGGTCGGCGGCCTTCTTCTTCGCTGCGGGCTTCTTCGCAGCCGGGGACTTCTTCTTCGCGGCCGGCGTCGACCACTGGTCGATCCACTCGTCCATCACCGGCCAGGTCGAGGTACGGGCCGCGCGCCCGGTGAGCATCCCGAGGTGGCCGCCGGGGACGATCTCGAAGCGCACCTCCGTCGAGCCGGTGAGCAGGGGCACCACCGCCTTGACCGCCTTGACCGGCGCGATCCCGTCGGTCGCGCCGCCGAAGACCAGCACTGGCGCCTTGATCGCGGAGAACTGGATGGTCCGGTCGCCGAAGGTCATCGAGCCCTTGGCAAGGGCGTTGCCCTTGACCATGCGGTGGTAGAGCTGCCCGAACGTGCGGCCCGGGTAGGCGATCATGTTGGCCGAGAACCGGTCGACCGCCTCGAGCTGCGCCAGGAACTCCGTGTCGTCGAGGTGCGTGGCCACGGCCAGCGGCTTGGTGATCAGCTTCTGGACGCTGGACATCTGGAACGCCCAGTTGACCAACGGCTTCGGGATGCCGCCCATCGCCTGGTAGCCGCGCGTCACGAGACCGCCGCCCTCGGTGAAGTTGAGGTTGAGCAGCGGGCGCACCGGCGCCATCAACGGCACCTTCCTCACGTCGATCGGGGAGCCGACGACGGTGATCGACCCGATCGGGAGGTTCGGCTGGTCGGCCGCGCTGAGCAGCGCGAAGATGCCGCCGAGGCTCCAGCCGACCAGGTGCACCGGGCGACCGCCGGCGTGCTCGGAGACCGTCTTGATCGCCTCGGGAACCACCTCGTCCACCCAGTGCTCCATGCCGAGGCTGCGGTTCTTGAACGACACCTCGCCGTACTCGACGAGGTAGGTCGGGCGGCCCTGTGTGACGAAGTGCTCCACCAGGGAGCAGCCGCGGCGCAGGTCGAAGCAGATGGCGGGCGCGGCCAGCGGGGTCACGAGCAGGACCGGGTCGCCGGACTCGGTGGCCTTCGCAGCCGGCCGGTAGTGGTAGACCTCGCGCAGCTCGCCGTCGTCGATCAGGGTGCGCGGCATCGGGCGCAGATCCGCCAACCCGCCGTACAGCAACTTGTGCGCAACGTTGCTGGCAGCCGTTGCCACTTGGGCCGGCTTGGGAGGCAGGAGATCCATGGGCCAGAAGATACGCCCGCGAGGTTCGCGGCGTGGAGGTTGCTCGGAGGACGGGCGCAGGACTAGACACAACCCATGAAGAAGACGATCGCCGCCCTGGGGGCGGCCGCTGTCGGTGCGGTGGCAGTGCGCGACCTCACCCAGAAGGAGCACGCGCTCAAGCGCAACTTCCCGGTGATCGCCAACCTGCGCTACATCCTGGAGGCGGTCGGCCCGGAGCTGCGGCAGTACATCGTCACCGGCAACGACGACGAGCGCCCCTTCAGCCGCGACCAGCGGCGCTGGGTCTACGCCAGCTCCAAGCTGCAGAACAACTACTTCGGGTTCGGCACCGACAACGACCTCGAGGGCAAGACCGGCTACCCGATCATCAAGCAGCGCACCTTCGCCGACGTCGCGCCGTCGAGCACCGCGCACTCCGGCGAGGCGACCCCGCTGCCCAGCGCCAAGATCATGGGCCGGGCGCGCGGGCGGGCCAAGGCGTTCCGGCCGCAGTCGATCGTGAACATCTCCGGCATGAGCTTCGGCTCCCTGAGCAGCAACGCGGTCACCGCGCTCAACAAGGGCGCAGCGCTCGCGGGCTGCCTCCAGAACACGGGCGAGGGTGCGCTGTCGCCGTACCACCGTCAAGGCGGCGACCTCGTCTTCCAGATCGGTACGTCGTACTTCGGCTGTCGCGACGAGGACGGCACCTTCGACCTCGCGAAGCTGGTCGCGCTGTGCGAGGGCGCGCCGGTGCGGATGATCGAGATCAAGCTGTCCCAGGGCGCCAAGCCCGGCCTCGGCGGCATGCTGCCCGGCGTCAAGGTGACGCAGGAGATCGCCGAGATCCGGGGCATCAAGGCCGGCGTCGACTGCGCATCGCCGAGCCGGCACGCCGTCTTCCACGACGTCGACTCGATGCTGGACTTCGTGGAGATGGTCGCCGACGCCACCGGGCTGCCGGTCGGGATCAAGAGCGCCGTGGGCAACATGGACTTCTGGGACGAGCTGATCGCGGCGATGACGCCGGAGCGGATGGTCGACTTCGTCAACATCGACGGCGGTGAGGGCGGCACCGGTGCCGCGCCCCTGGTCTTCGCCGACTCGGTGGCCTTCCCGTTCCGGGTCGGCTTCTCGAAGGTCTACAAGAGGTTCGCCGAAGCGGGGATGACCGACGACATCACCTTCATCGGGGCCGGCAAGCTCGGCCTGCCGGACAACGCCCTGGTCGCCTTTGCGCTCGGCTGCGACATGGTCAACGTCGGGCGCGAGGCGATGCTGGCCATCGGCTGCATCCAGGCTCAGAGGTGCCACACCGACGAGTGCCCCACGGGCGTCGCCACCCAGCGCCCCTGGCTGATGCACGGCCTCGACCCGGAGTCGAAGTCGGCGCGTGCCGCCAACTACGTCAAGACCCTGCGACGCGACCTGTTGAAGGTCTCCGAGGCGGTCGGGGTCGCCCACCCGGCGCTGATCACCGCCGACGACATCGACCTGATCGACGGGCTGATGTCGTCACGGCCCCTGCGCGAGGTCTACGGCTACGGCCGGGCGTGGGGAACGGTCGGACCCG
>JBDSPC010000503.1:0-4594 GCA_039914485.1 Nocardioides sp. | reverse complement strand
TCCACTCGTACGAGTGGAAGTTCAGGAGGGAGGCGACTCGAAGACGAGCAGCCCGTCGCGGCGTACGGCGCGGAGGTGGCCCGGGAGGTCGATCCACTTCTGCCCCCGCCAGTCCGTGAGGAGCGCGTCGACGGCGAGGACGTGCTCGTGGAACAGCTCGCCGGGAGGTGCGCCGGCCTCCACGGCGGCGAGCCGGAGGACCCGGCGCCGGATCGACGGTGGCAAAGCGGCCAGCCCGGCCACGTCCAGCCCCACCTCGGCCAGCGCGTCGGCGGCGAGGCCGTCGAGGAGCGCCATGTCGTCGCGGAGCTGGTCGGCGGTGCGAGCGAGCGCGCGGGCCACGCCGGGCCCGAGCTCGTCCTCGAGGAGCGGCAGGATCGTGCGGCGCACACGCACTCGCGTGAAGGCCGGGTCGGAGTTGTGCGGGTCGTCCCACACTGTCAGGCCCTCGACCTGGCAGGCGGTCACGGTGTCGTCACGGCGTACGTCGAGGAGCGGGCGCGCGAAGGCGTCGAACCCGCGCCGCATGCCGGCGAGAGACCGACCGCCCGAGCCACGCGTCAGGCCGAGCAGCACCGTCTCCGCCTGGTCGTCGAGCGTGTGCCCGAGCAGCACGAGCGCGTCGAGACGAGACGCGATCTGCGAGAGGACCGCGTAACGCGCCTGCCGGGCGGCGGCCTCGGGCCCGACCCCGGTCGCCGAGACGGACACCGTCGCGGTCAGCGTCTCGTCGGCACCCATCGAAGCCATCTGCTCGACGACGCGCTGGGCGTGCAGGTCGGATCCCGCCTGGAGCCCGTGGTCGACGGTCACCCCGACCACCCGCAGCGAGCGCTTGCGCGCCTCGAAGACGGTGGCGGAGAGCAGGGCGATCGAGTCGGCCCCTCCGCTGCACGCCACCACCACGGTCGCACCGGGGTCGAGCGGATCCAGCACGCCGCGCACGCCTCGGCGTACGACCGCGAGAGACGGGTGCAGGGTCACAGGACGCGGGTGATCCAGGCGTCGGGGTCGCCGATCTCGGCCTTGGACGGGAGGTTCTCGGGGCCGGCCCAGACGGCGTTGAACTGCTCCATCCCGACCTTGTCGACGACGTGGTTCACGAACGAGGCGCCGTCGCGGTACTGCGCCATCTTGGCGTCGAGGCCGAGCAGCCGGCGCAGGATGCGGTCGAGGGTGCCGATGCCCTTGCGACGCTCGTTGAAGGACGCGCGGATCTTGTCGACGGACGGGATGACGGTCGGGCCGACGCCGTCCATCACGACGTCGGCGTGGCCCTCGAGCAGCGACATGACACCGGTGATCCGGTCCAGGATCTCGCGCTGCTCGGGGGTGCTCATCATGTCCATCAGGCTGCCGCCGCCACCGCGGACCGCTTCGGACACGCGGCGGACGGCATCCTCGACGAGGCGGGTGGGCTCGACGCTGTCGGTGAGCGCGGTCATCTCGGAGTAGAGGTGGTCGCGCATCCACGGCACCGCGGTGAACTGCACGCGGTGAGTCTCCTCGTGCAGGCAGACCCAGAGCCGGAAGTCGCTCGGGTCGGCGCCGAGCTCGCGCTCGACGTGGACGATGTTGGGCGCGACCAGCAGCAGCCGGCCGGAGGGATCGTGGAAGGGGTCGAACTGGCCGAGCACCTTGGTGCCGAGGAAGCCGAGCAGCAACCCGACCTCGGCGCCCGTGACGCGCGAGCCGATCGCCAGCGACAGGCCCGACGGGGAGCCCTTCTTGGCCGCCAGGCGCTCGACCATCGGCTCGATGATCTTGGCGAAGCCGTCGGCGTTGGCCTGCACCCACCCGCGGCGGTCCACGACCAGCACCGGCGCGGTGCGCTCGGCCGCGACCAGGCCGGTGAACTCGCGCACGAGTCCGGTCGAGCGGTCGGCGCCGGCCCGGAGCTCGGCGACGGCGGCCGTGGCGTCCTCCGGGGTCACCTCCGGGCCGTCCCCGGCCACCTTGGAGCCCAGGTTCACCGCGAAGTCCCAGTCGACGAGTCCAGTCATGCGGGGTCCCCGCGGTGTTGTCCGGGGGAGCGCAGCGGAGGAGGAGAACATCGTGGGGTGCTCATGCGGGGTCCCCGAGGTGTTGTCCGGGGGAGCGCAGCGGAGGAGGAGAACATCGTGGGGTGCTCATGGCGGCAAACCTAGCCGGAGCCACAACGACAGCCGGCGAGGTCCGCGGCCAGGTTGTCGAGGGCGGCCTCGACGTCGACCTCGCGCGCCTGGCCGGTCTTGTCGACGGCGAGCACGAACACCATCTGCGTGCCGTCGCGGCCGGTGACGAGCCCCGCGAGCGAGCTGACGCCGGAGAGCGTGCCCGTCTTGGCGCGTACGTCGCCGAGCGCGACCGCGTCCGCCGAGGCGAACCGATCAGCGAGCGAGCCGGTGAAGCCGGCCACCGGCAGACCGGTGATCAGGGTGCGGAGCGCGGGCTGCTCGGCCCTGGACGCCACCTGGAGCACCTGCAGCATGGTGGCCGGGGAGAGTCGGTTGAAGCGGGAGAGGCCGGAGCCGTCGTACACGACGTCATTCCCGGTCTCGACGCCCAGCGACTGGAGGGTGCTCAGCACACCGGCGGCGCCGCCGACGAAGGAGCCGTCACCGCTGACGGCCAGTCCGACGTGGTGGGCCAGCACCTCGGCGGTCTCGTTGTCGCTGACGTCGAGGAGCCGCTCGACGAGCTGGGAGACCGGGGCGCTCTGGACGCTGGCGAGCTCCGTCGCCCCCGGGGGCGCGACGCCGCGGGTGGGTTCGCCGACGACCTTGACGCCGGCCTGCGCCAGTGCGCCGGCGAAGGTCACGGCCGCCGTGAGGGACGGGTCGTCGGTCTTGCCGTAGCCGGTCGGAGAGGCGCCGCGGTCGACCCACAGTGCGGTGATGGGGGTGACGATGTCGTCGGGGACATAGTCGGCGCGCCACTTCGGGTTGTTGGTCGGGCCGGAGAAGAGGGAGTCGTCATAGACGACCCGGACCCGCAAGCGGTCGGCCAGCGCGTCGGCCGTGGCCCTGGCGAGGGTGACGACGTCGGCCCGCTCGGGATAGGTGGTCGCGGCTTCCTCGGGCGTCAGCGGCTTGCTGGACAGGTAGGGGTCACCCCCGCCGACGAGCACCACCTCGCGCGGAGTCGCGCCCGCGACGACACGTGTGGTGAACCTCGTGTCCGGCCCGAGCGCGGCCAGGGCGGCCGTGCTGGTCAGCAGCTTGGTGATCGAGGCGGGCAGGAACTGGTCGTCGTCGTGGGTCCACACCGGACCGTCGCCGCCGAGATCGCCGACGGCGGCCACGACGTGCTTGCCGAGTGTCTTGTCCCGCAGGCCCTTGGCCAGGGCCGCCTCGACGGCGGCGGTGTCGACGCCTCCGAGGGGCGTGACCGGGTCGGCGACCGGGGCCGGTTCCTGCCACTCCGGGAACTCCAGGCCGGCCGGTGGAGCGACCGCGGCCGGGTCGCGGGTCGGGTCGTCGCCGTACCAACCGAGATAACGGGGACCCCAGTCGTAGTGATAGGCAGCGAGGGCGCAACCGAGGAGGGCGAGGACGAGCAGGGTGGGCAGCCAGTGGCGTCGGTCACGTCCCACTCGATTTACCCCCGTCCCTTTGGCCCTTTTGTGCCATTGTGCGCGACACTGACGACCGAACACCCACGGCCCCAGGAGAGAACAGTGCCCGACGAGCAGGTAGCCGACGACGTCCGCGACGAGATCAGCGAGGACGAGCTCCGCCCGTCCGAGCACTCCATGCTCTTCGACGTGCTGATCGAGATCCCCAAGGGGTCCCGCAACAAGTACGAGGTCGACCACGCCACCGGTCGCCTGCGACTGGACCGGATGCTGTTCACCTCGACGGCCTACCCCGAGGACTACGGCTACATCGAGAACACCCTGGGCCAGGACGGCGACCCGCTCGACGCGCTCGTCCTCCTCCAGGCACCGACCTTCCCGGGCTGCCTCATCGAGTGCCGCGCGATCGGCATGTTCCGGATGACCGACGAGGCCGGCGGCGACGACAAGGTCCTGTGCGTGCCGTCCCACGACCCGCGCCTGCAGCACCTGCAGGACATCGAGGACGTCTCCAAGTTCGACCGTCTCGAGATCCAGCACTTCTTCGAGGTCTACAAGGACCTGGAGCCGGGCAAGTCCGTCGAGGGCGCCAACTGGGTCGGTCGCGTCGAGGCCGAGGCCGAGGTCCGCGCCTCCTTCGAGCGGGCCAAGACCACCGGCCACTGAGCCCCACGCTTGACCGACCCGCCCGAGGCTCGCCTCGGGCGGGTCAGTGCATTTCAGCGGGTGAGCAGCCGCTCCTGGGCGTCGAGGTTCACCAGCTTGTGCGGGTTGCGGACGATGTAGGCGCCGGTGACCAGGTCGCCCTCGATCGTGAAGGTCGCCACCGCCTCCAGCTCGCCGTCGAGCTCGAGCCGGAGGGCCGGGGCACCGTTGACCGAGACGATCTCGGCGTGGGTCGAGGCCTGGTAGACACCCGCAAGGAAGCGCAGCACCTTCTCCGCGCCGAGGATCGGCCGCAGCGCCGCCTGCTTGAAGCCGCCACCGTCCGTGATCAGCACGATGTCGGGTGCCATCGCATCCATCAGCGCCTGGAAG
>JBDSPC010000377.1:0-4802 GCA_039914485.1 Nocardioides sp. | reverse complement strand
CGCCGAGGTGTCCGCGATCAAGGCGATCGTGCCCAACATGGCCCAGCAGGTGATCGACATGTCCCTGCAGCTGCACGGTGGCGGCGGCATGTCCGACGACTTCCCGCTGGCTGCGGCCTGGGTCGGCGCGCGCTCCCTGCGGTTGGCCGACGGCCCGGACGAGGTGCACCGCAACGTCATCGCCAAGATCGAGCTGGGAAAGACCCGATGAAGCGGGTCCTGGTCACCGGCGCAGCCTCAGGTCTCGGCGCCGCCCTCACCGCTGCCTTCCGGGCGCGCGGTGACGAGGTGCTCGCCACCGACCGGGTGGCCGCCGACGGCATCGACCTCGTCCTCGACATCACCTCCGACGCCGACTGGGCGGCTGCGAGGACGGCCGTCGAGGAGCGCTGGGGCGGCCTCGACGTCCTCGTCAACAACGCCGGCGTCGCCGGTGGCGGCCGGATCGAGCTGTGCTCGATGGACGACTGGCGCTGGATCACCGAGATCAACCTCTTCGGCGTCGTCCGCGGCGTGCAGACCTTCACCCCGATGCTCAAGGCGCAGGGCAGCGGACACATCGTCAACGTCGCCTCGCTCGCCGGCCTCGTGCACCCGGGCGGCATGGGGTCCTACAACGCGGTCAAGGCCGCGGTCGTCGCCTTCACCGAGACCTGCGGCCACGAGCTCGCCGGGTTCGGGATCAAGGCCAGCGCGGTCTGCCCGTCCTACTTCCGCACCAACCTGATGGACTCGATGCAGGGCCAGGACGAGGCGATCGGCGCCGTCATCACGGGGCTCGTCGAGAACTCCAAGGTCACGGCCGACGACATCGCCGCTGCCGTCCTGGCGGGGATGGATGCCGGCGACGACGTCATCGTTCCCGACGAGGCAGCTCGCCAGGCCTACTTCCTGAAGTGGGCCGACCGTGCGGCGTACGACGACGTGATGAGGCACCAGGCCGCGCGGCTGGAAGGGATGTCATGACATCGGCAGTGCGCGAGGAGGACGCCTTCGACGTCGACGCCGTCGCAACCTGGCTGCGGGACCAAGGTGTCGACGGACCGATCGAGGAGGTTCGCCAGTTCTCCGGTGGCGCCTCCAACCTGACCTACCTCCTGCGGGTCCCCGGGCGCGACCTGATCCTGCGGCGCGCTCCCCAGGGCACGAAGGCGAAGGGCGCGCACGACATGCGCCGCGAGTTCGTCATCCAGTCCGCGCTGGCACCGGTCTTCCCCTACGTCGCCCCGATGGTCGGCTTCTGCGACGACGCGACCGTGCTCGGCGGCGACTTCTACGCCATGGATCGCATCGACGGCCTCATCCCCCGCAGCTCCTGGCCCGCCGACGTCCCACTGTCCGCCGAACAGGCGCGGCAGCTGTGCCTCAACGTCGTCGACGTGTACGCCGAGCTGCACAGTGTTGACTACAAGCGCGTCGACCCGTCGGGCACCGGCCTCGGTGCCTTGGGCAAGGGCACCGGCTACGTCCGGCGCCAGGTCGAGGGCTGGTCGACCCGCTATCGCAACGCGCACACGCCGGACAACCCGGAGTTCACCGAGGTGATGGCCTGGCTGGACGCCCACCAGCCCGACGACGTGGCCAACTGCGTCATCCACAACGACTTCAAGATCGACAACATCGTCTTCTCCCACGACGACCCGACGCGCGTCGTCGGCGTCCTGGACTGGGAGATGGCGACCCTGGGCGACCCGCTCATGGACGTCGGCGGCGCCCTGGCGTTCTGGATCCAGGCCGACGACTCCGACGAGATGAAGCTGACCAAGCGGGTCCCCACCGACCTGCCCGGCATGATCACCCGCGACGAGTTCGTGCAGGCCTACTGCGAGCGGATGGGCTTCACTCTCACGCCCGAGCAGTGGCGCTTCTACGAGGTCTTCGGGCTCTTCCGCAATGCCGTGATCGCCCAGCAGATCTACTACCGCTACTTCCACGGGCAGACCAGCAACGAGCTGTTCGCGATGTTCGGGCCGGGCGTGCAGATCCTCGACCGCCGGATTGCCGAGCTGCTGGCATGAGCCGGATTCTTCTTGTGCGGCACGGCCAGGCCTCCTGGGGTGCCGCGGACTACGACCAGCTGTCCGACCTCGGTCTCGACCAGGCCCGGATCCTTGGCAAGGCCTTCGCCGGCCAGGGCATCACGCCCGACGTTCTCGTCTCCGGCGCCATGAAGCGGCACTGCCAGACCGCGGCCGGCGTCTGCGAGGGCGCCGGCTGGGACCTGCCGGTCACGACCGACGACGGCTGGAACGAGTTCGACCACCTCCAGGTCCTGGCGCGCCACCCGTCGCCCGAGGGCGTCGACATGAAGTCCGACCCGCGCGCGTTCCAGAAGTGGTTCGAAGAGGCGACCTCGCGTTGGACCGGCGGCGAGCACGACGACTACGAGGAGTCCTTCGCCCACTTCTGCGACCGGGTCTCCGCCTCGCTCGAGCGGGCCATCGCCGTACTCGAACCGAAGGGCACCGCCGTCGTCTTCACCAGCGGCGGCCCGATCGCCTGGGCCGCGTCGACGCGCCTCGACGGCGACCCGCACCTGTGGCTGCGGCTCAACCAGGTGGTGATCAACGCCGCCGTGACCAGCTTCGTCGTCGGCTCGCGCGGCGCCACCCTGCTCGCCTTCAACGAGCACACGCACCTCTCCCCCGAGCACCAGACCTACCGATAGGACCCGCATGCCCACGATCCTCATCACCGGCGCCTCTTCCGGGCTCGGCGCCGAGATGGCCCGCCAGTTCGCCGCGCTCGGCTACGACCTGGCGCTGTGCGCCCGCCGTACCGACCGCCTCGACGAGCTGGCCGCGTCACTGCCCGACGTCAAGGTGTCCGTGAAGGCGCTCGACGTCAACGACCACGACGCCGTCTTCCGGGTCTTCGACGAGTTCCAGGCGGAGTTCGGCACGCTCGAGAAGATCGTCGTCAACGCCGGCCTCGGCAAGGGCCAGCCGCTCGGCACCGGCCGCTTCGACGCCAACCTCGAGACCGCGCAGACCAACTTCATCGGCGCGCTCGCGCAGACCGAGGCCGCCGCGCGGATCTTCCGAGAGCAGAACGCCGGCCAGCTGGTGATGATCTCCTCGATCTCCGCGATTCGCGGGATGCCGAAGAACATCACGACGTACGCCGCCACGAAGGCCGCCGTCGCGCACCTGGCCGAGGGCTTCCGCGCCGACGTGATGAACACCCCGATCAAGGTGACGGTGCTCTACCCGGGCTACATCGTCTCCGAGATGTCCGCGACCTCGAAGACGACCCCGCTCGTCGCTTCGACCGAGAAGGGCGTGCGCGCCATGGTCTCCGCGATCGAGAAGGAGAAGGCCTCCGCGCGCGTCCCCAGCTGGCCCTGGGTGCCGGTCGGGTTCGCGCTCGAGCACCTGCCCCTCCCGCTCGCGCGGAAGTTCATGGGCTGAGGCTCAGCGACCGCCGCGGGCGTCGAGCGCGTCGGTGAGCAGGCCCACGAGCGCCTCGAGCTGTACGTCGACGGACGAGGCGATCTCGTCGGCGCCGTCGAGCGCCCGGGCGGCGAGTCCTGCCTTGGAGTCGATCAGCTCCGCGATCTTGGAGTCGATCGTCTGCGCCGCGATGATCCGCCACGCGGTGACCGGCTCGGACTGACCGATGCGGTGGATCCGGTCGATCGCCTGGGTCTGCTCGGCGTCGGTCCACGAGAGCTCGGCCAGCACCATGTTGGAGGCGACCTGGAGGTTCAGGCCGACGCCGGCAGCGCTCAGCGAGCAGACGATGATCGCGGTCTCGGGGTCGTTGGTGAAGGACTCGATCGCCGCGGCGCGGGCCTTGGCGGTCTGGTCGCCGCGGATGGAGACGAAGGTGAGGCCGCGCTTGGCGAAGCTCGCCTGCGCCTCGTCCATCACGTCGATGTGCTTGGCGAAGAAGACGACCTTGCCGACGTTGCGCGCCAGCTGGGCGGTGTAGTCGGCCGCGAGGCCGGCCTTGGCCTGGCCGATGCGGCGCATCATCGAGAAGACGTTCTCGCCGTCCTTGGCCGACTCCATGTCTTCGCGCTCCCACTTGGCGACGCGGCGGACGAGGTCACGGTCGATGCCGTCGAAGACGACGGTGGTGGTGCGCGCCTCGAGGGCCGCGTCGTAGCGCTTCACCAAGCGACGCGAGAGCTCGCGCTCGGCGTCGCGGATGGAGCGACCCTCGGCACCTTCGAGCTCGACCGGGAGGTCGGCCACCCGGCGGGCGGGGATGTCGGCGGCGACGTCGATCTTCTTGCGACGGACGATGCCCATCTCGATCACGGAACGTCGCGCATTGGGATAGAACCCCGGCTCCCCCGGAATCAGCCCGGTGTCCTCGAGCTTGTTCATCAGCTCGCCCAGCGGCTTGTGGTCGTCGATCCAGCCGAGGAACTGCCAGATCGCGCGGAAGTCCTCGATGTCGTTGATCAGCGGCGTCCCGGTCAGCGCCATCAGAAGTGGCCTCGCGATGCGCGTGCGGATGCGCTGCGACAGCTCGAGCACGTGCTGCGAGCGCTGCGACGACTTGTTCTTGATGAAGTGCGCCTCGTCGACGACCATGCCGCGGAAGCCGTGGTTGCCGAGCCAGCCCACGTGCCGGTCGAGCACCTCGTAGTTGACCACCACGATGTCGGCGAAGCCGTCGATCTCCCCGCCGTCACCGTGGATCACGGTGACCGAGCGGTTGGGCGTCCAGAGGCTGACCTCGTGGGCCCAGTTGGCCTTGACGACGTTGGGTACGACGACGAGCAGCGGCCAGGCCTGGGCGGCCTGCGCAGCGACCAGCGCCTGGGCGGTCTTGCCGAGGCCCGGCTCGTC
>JBDSPC010000447.1:0-10952 GCA_039914485.1 Nocardioides sp. | reverse complement strand
ACGGCCGCCGAGCAGGCGCGCGAGGCGTTGAGCAGCGAGGAGGGGAGCCCCGACGCGCTGGCGGCCACGTCGTCCGCGCGGACCCAGCTGGAAGGCGTGCGCGAGCACGACCCGCAGGCAGGCGAGCTGGCGGACCGGTTGGCCGAGGTGACCTACCTCCTGTCCGACGTGGCCGCCGATGTGGCGTCCTACGCCTCACGCCTGGACACCGACCCCGCGCGGCTCGCCGCCGTGAGCGAGCGACGTGCGGCCCTGACCGCGCTGACCCGGAAGTACGGCGAGACCATCGACGAGGTGCTCGCCTGGGCGGAGGCCGGATCACGTCGCCTGCTGGACCTGGACTCCACCGACGAGCAGATCGACCAGCTCCAGGCTGACCAGACCACGTTGCGCGAGCAGTTGGACGTCGCTGCCGGCAAGCTCACGGCGGCCCGCCGGAAGGCCGCGGCTCGACTCGGCACCACGGTGACCGCCGAGCTCACGTTGCTCGCGATGCCGCACGCCGGCGTCAGCATCGACGTGCGGGCGCAGGAGATCGAGCGCCCCGAGACCCTGACCGCGACCGAGCTCCGGGTCGGCGACCGCTGGCTGCGCGCCACGGCCAGCGGGGTGGACGAGGTCGAGTTCCTGCTCGCCGCCAACACCGGCGCCGAGGCCCGGCCGCTGCACAAGGGGGCGTCCGGTGGTGAGCTCTCCCGGGTGATGCTCGCGGTCGAGGTGTCCCTGGCCGAGACCAGCCCGGTGCCGATCTTCGTCTTCGACGAGGTCGACGCCGGTGTGGGTGGCAAGGCCGCCATCGAGGTCGGCCGTCGGTTGGCCACGCTGGCGCGCGACGCCCAGGTGCTGGTGGTGACGCACCTGCCCCAGGTCGCCGCCTTCGCCGATCGGCACGTGGTGGTGCACAAGTCGAGCGACGGCACCGTCACCACGTCCGGACTCACCGTGCTGGACGACGGTGAGCGGGAGCGCGAGCTGTCGCGGATGCTCGCCGGGCTCGAGGAGTCCGACACGGCGCTGGCCCACGCTCGTGAGCTGATGGAGACGGCGGCCCCCGCGCGGTCTCGGACCTGACCTCGCGGCCGCCCGACGGTGGCCGGAGTCACGACTCGCCCACGGCCGCGGGTGCGTCGTTCGGCGTACGACGGCTGACACCATGGGCCGGTCATGAAGATCCCCGGAAGCACTCGCCAACGCACCCCCGCGCCACCTGGTATCCACGGCGCCGCACGCGTCGATCGACGGACCTCGCACCTGATCACCCGGCTCCGTCCAGGTGACATCGCGGTCGTCGACCACCAGGACATGGACCGCGCCACCGCCCAGGCACTCGTCGACGCCGGAGTCGCGGCCGTGCTCAACGCCGCCCCGATGATCTCCGGGCGCTACCCCAACCTCGGTCCCGACGTGCTGATGCAGGCCGGGATCCCCGTCTTCGACACCTTCGGGGGCGAGGTCCTCACCCGGATCAAGGACGGCACTCGCCTGCGGGTGCACGACGGTGAGGTCTTCGACGGCACGGACAGCATCGCGGTCGGCAGGTTCGTCGACGCCGAGGTCGTCCGCGGTGAGCTGGAGTCGGCCCGGGTCGGCCTGACCTCCCAGCTCGAGAGCTTCACCCACAACAGCACCGAATTCCTGCGCCGCGAGCAGGATCTGCTGCTGCACGGTCGCGGGGTGCCGCGCACGGTCACCCAGCTGGCCGGTCGTCCGGTCGTCGTCGTGGTCTGCGGCCACGACTGGGAAGCCGAGCTGGCCGGCATCAAGCACTTCATCCGCGAGCAGGACCCGGTCCTGATCGGTGTCGACGACGCTGCCGACGGGCTGCGTGCGGCGGGGTACAAGCCGCACATCGTGGTGGCCAACGCCACCGACGACGAACTGCCTTCGGTCGAGGCATTGAAGAAGGCCAAGGACGTGATCGCCTTGGTCGAGCGTGGGGCGCCGTCGTCGGTGACCGAGCGCTTCGGTCGCATCGGCGTGCGTCCACTGCGGTTCGAGACCGGCGCCACGACCGAGGATGCTGCGCTGATCCTGGCGGACGCCGGCCAGGCGAGCCTGATCATCGGCGTCGGCATGCACGCCACGCTCGACGAGTTCCTCGACCGACGCCGCACCGGGCTCGCGAGCACCTATCTCACCCGGCTCAAGGTCGGCCCCCGACTGGTCGACGCGGGCGCCGTCCCGCACCTCTATGACGGCCAGGTGCGTCCTCGCCACCTGCTGCTGGTGATGGTCGCGGGCCTGCTCGCGCTCGCCGCCGCCATCGGCGTGACCCCGGTCGGCCAGGAGTGGGCGGACGCCGCCACTCCGGTCGTCACCGACGCCGTGACCACCCTCTTCGATCGCGTACAAGGACTCTTCTGATGATCACCTTCCGGCACTTCCTCACCAGCCTGGTGGCGGTGTTCCTCGCGCTGGCCGTCGGGATCGTCCTCGGGGGCGGACCGCTCTCGGACGTCACCGACCCCGCAACCACGCCCGCTGCCGCCAGCGACGTGACTGCCCCCAACGCCGCCGGTGCGTACGCCGAAGGGTTCGCCGGCACCGTCGGCCCACTGCTCACCAGCGCCAAGCTGGCCGAGCGGGGCGTCGCCGTCGTGACCGCACCCGGTGTGAACGAGGAGACGCTGACCGCCCTCGCCGAACAGGTGAGCGCCGCCGGTGGAGCGATCACCGGTCGCTACTCACTGACCGACACCATGGTGCTGCCCGAGCAGAAGTCCCTCGTCGACACGCTCGGCTCGCAACTGATGACGCAGCAGGGCAAGACGATCGCGGCCGACGCGACGACGTACGACCGGATCGGTCAGCTGCTCGGTGTTGCGATCGCCACGACCACGCCGGAGGGTGACGCGTCCAGCGGCAAGCAGGCCGGGATCATCGAGAGCCTGGTCGGTGCCGGACTGGTTGCCTTCGAGGGCTCCGTGACCCGCCGGGCGCCGCTGGTGCTGCTGGTCCTCGGCGCCGAGCCGGCGGCCGAGGGTGGCGACGCCATCACGGCCGGCATCGCGACCGGCCTGAGCCGCGCCGCGACCGGTGTGGTGGTCGCTGGCACGCTCGCCGACGGTGGCGAGGGACAGGTCGGCCGACTGCGCGCCGAGCCGGTCTCCGCCGAGGTCGCGACCGTCGACGGCATCGACACCGCGGCGGGTCGCGTGACCGTCGTACTCACGTTGGCCCGGGCCCTGAGCACCAAGGGCGGCGCGTTCGGGGCATCGGGTGCCGACGGACCCGCTCCGCTGGGGTAGGCTAGAACCCCGTGAAGAACCCCACGCCGACCAAGCACGTATTCGTGACCGGAGGCGTCGCCTCCTCCCTCGGCAAGGGGCTCACCGCCTCGAGTCTGGGCAGCCTTCTGAAGTCGCGCGGCCTGCGCGTCACCATGCAGAAGCTGGATCCGTATCTGAACGTGGATCCGGGCACGATGAACCCGTTCCAGCACGGCGAGGTCTTCGTCACCGACGACGGCGCCGAGACCGATCTCGACATCGGGCACTACGAGCGCTTCCTGGACACGAACCTCAACCAGATCGCCAACGTGACGACCGGGCAGGTCTACTCGTCGGTCATCGCCAAGGAGCGCCGCGGCGACTACCTCGGTGACACAGTGCAGGTCATCCCGCACATCACCAACGAGATCAAGGACCGCATCCTCGCGATGGGGAGCCCCGAGATCGACGTCGTCATCACCGAGATCGGCGGCACCGTCGGCGACATCGAGTCGCTGCCGTTCCTCGAGGCCGCGCGCCAGACGCGCCACCAGATCGGCCGGGAGAACTGCTTCTTCATCCACGTCTCGCTGGTGCCCTACATCGGGCCGTCGGGTGAGCTGAAGACCAAGCCGACCCAGCACTCGGTCGCCGCGCTGCGCTCCATCGGCATCCAGCCCGACGCGATCGTGTGCCGCGCCGACCGCGAGCTGCCCGAGAGCATCAAGCGGAAGATCGCGCTGATGTGCGACGTGGACGACGAGGCAGTCGTCACCGCAGCCGATGCGCCTTCGATCTACGACATCCCCAAGGTGTTGCACCGCGAAGGCCTCGACGCCTATGTCGTACGCCGCCTCGACCTGCCGTTCCGTGATGTCGACTGGACCGTCTGGGACGACCTGCTCCGCCGGGTCCACCACCCGCAGGAGGACGTGACCGTCGCGCTGGTCGGTAAGTACATCGACCTGCCCGACGCCTACCTCTCGGTCGCCGAGGCGCTGCGTGCTGGCGGCTTCGCGCACGAGGCGAAGGTGCACATCCGCTGGATCGCCTCCGACGAGTGCGAGACCCCGCAGGGTGCGGCCAAGCACCTCAGCGACGTTGACGCGGTGCTCGTGCCCGGTGGCTTCGGCATCCGCGGCCTCGAGGGGAAGCTCGGGGCGCTCGCCTATGCCCGCACCCACCTCATCCCGACGCTCGGCCTGTGCCTGGGCCTGCAGTGCATGGTCATCGAGTACTCCCGCAACGTCGCCGGCATCGAGGGCGCCGGCTCGACCGAGTTCGAGCCCGACGTCCAGGCGCCGGTCATCTCCACGATCGAGGAGCAGAAGCAGTTCGTCGAGGGGGCGGGAGACCTCGGTGGCACCATGCGACTTGGACTACAGCCGGCCGTCCTCACGCCCGGCAGCGTCGTGGCGAAGACCTACGGCGTCGACCGGGTCGAGGAGCGCCACCGCCACCGCTACGAGTTCAACGACGCCTACCGCGCCGACCTCGAGGCCGCCGGTCTGGTGTTCTCGGGCGTCAACCCCGACCTCGGGCTGGTGGAGTTCGTGGAGCTGCCTGCCGACGTGCACCCCTACTACGTCTCGACGCAGGCGCACCCCGAGCTCAAGTCGCGTCCCACCCGACCGCACCCGCTGTTCGCGGGCCTGGTCGGTGCGGCGATCGACCGGCAGCGCGAGCTGCGGATCCCGATCGACGAGCAGGGACTGCGACGCGTCGACAGCGACGACGCCGGCGAGTAGTCAGATCTCGCGCGCCTGGTGCAGGCGGCCCAGCACGAACGACTGGGCGCGCAGCTGGTTGCGGGCGTACTGGCTGATCGCCTCGTCCTCGGCGGCGGCCAGGGCCGCGGCCAGGAACGACGCGTCGCCCACGGCGTGCGGGTACATCGCCCGGATCACCACGCCCTGGTTGAGCATGCCGCCCTTCAGGTGGGGCAGCTCCTCGAGGTAGCGGTGGGTGTACGGCGCCAGCAGCTCGGCCTGGCCGGGACGCCAGAAGATGCCGCCCAGCTCGAGGGTGTCGCGACTGGCAGGCACGGTGTAGTCGACGAAGAATGCCCGCCACACGGCCTCCTTGGCCTCCCCGTCGGGGCTGGCCGCGAGCACCTTGAGGCGCTTGATGCCGGCGTCGGGGTCGGCGTCGCGCTCCAGGAGCCGGTCCACCGCGTCGTCGTCGCGCTGGCCGAGCTCGGCTCGGCGGATGAGCATCCGCCAGGCGAGGTCGGAGTCAGCCGCGGCGGCCGAGGCCTCGTCGAGCACGGCCCAGTGCTCCTCGGTCGTGGCGTTGGCGGCCAGCGTGCGCAGGGCCGGCTGGCGGTTGACCGGGTCGGCCGCGAGCACCGAGGCGGCGTCGGCCATCGCTGACCGGAGGTCGGGGGAGTCGGCGGGGCGCGCCCACCGGTCCGCGACGTGGTGGCCGACGGACAGGAACGGCTCGACCAGCGCAGGGTTGGACTCGGAGCGCAGTCCCTTGCTGATGGCGGCGGAGCCGGCGCTCGGGGCGAGCTCGCCGAGCAGCAGGAGCTGGGTGATCGTGCCGACGACGAGGGCCCGCGCCAGCGGTTCGGTGAAGTCGCCGAGGTGGTCGAGCATTTGCGTCAGCGACGCGCCGTCCGGTCGCACTGCGGCGAACGTGAAGTCGTCGGCGTTCAGCAGCCGCAGGTCGCCCGCAGGCAGGTCCACCTCGGTCGCGGCGCCGGTCAGCTCAGTCGACGTCACGCCGACCTGGCACGGGACGCCGTCCTCGATCGAGTAGGAGGCGATGCTGATCCGGTGTGGGCGCGGCGCCTCGTCGTCGGGGGACTCTGCGCGGACGGTCGAGCCGTCCAGTGAGAGGACGTCGGTGCCGGAGCGGTCGAGCCAGGACGCGGTCCAGGCCGACAGGTCGCGGCCGGCGGCTGCGGCGTACGCACGCATCAGGTCGTCGAGGACGGTGTTGCCGAAGGCGTGGTCGCGGAAGTAGGAGCGCAGGCCCTCCACGAACGCGTCCTCGCCGATGTAGGCCATCAGCTGGTGCAGGACGCTCTGGCCCTTGACGTAGGTGATCGCGTCGAAGTTGGCCATCGCGCTGTTGACGTCGACGACCTCGCCGCGGATCGGGTGCCGACCCGGACCCATGTCCATCTCGTAGGCGGGCCGCTTGTAGAGCGCCAGGAAGCTCGCCCACTGGTCGGAGAACTCGGTCGCCTGCGCCATCGCCCAGTTGGAGGCCCAGGACGCGAACGCCTCGTTCAGCCACAGGTCGTCCCACCACTGCATGGTGACCAGGTCGCCGAACCACATGTGTGCCATCTCGTGCAGCACGAACTCCGCGCGCACGGCCCGCTGGTTGTGCGACGGGGGAGTGCGGAAGAGCTGCGAGTCGCCGTACGTCACGCACCCCCAGTTCTCCATGGCGCCGCCGAGGTTGGGCACGAAGACCTGGTCGTAGCGCGCCTGCGGGAAGGGCATGGCGAACTTCTCGCCGAAGAACGCGAGACCCTGGCGAGTCAGCGTGACCAGCTCTTCGAGGTCGCGCTCGAGGTGGGGCACCAGCGACTGACGGCAGAAGAAGCCGAGGTCGTAGCCGTCGTGCTGCTGGCGGATCTCGTGGAACGGGCCGGCGTTGACGACCACGACGTACGTCGAGAGGCGGGGCGTGTCCGCGAAGTGCCACAGCCGCACGTCGGCCTGCTCGGCATCCTCGACGAGGTCGGGAGCCGAGTTGGACGTCACCGTCCAGGTCGACGGGGCGAGCACGGTGAACTTGTGCGGTGCCTTGAGGTCGGGCTGGTCGAAGCAGGCCCAGAGCCTGCGGGCCTCGTCGGTCTCGAGGCTGGTCCAGACGTAGACGAGCTTGTCGGTGGGGTCGACGGTGCGCAGGATGCCCTCTCCGCTGCCCGTGTTGGTGGTCGACGCCGCGACGACCAGCACGTTGTCCGCGGCCAGGTCGGGCAACGGCAGACGCCCGTCGACGGCAGTGGCCAGGTCGAGCTCGGTGCCGTTGAGGGTCGCGCTCGAGACCTCGGCCACGCAGTCCACGAAGGTGGTCGCGCCGGGCTCCGCACAGCTGAAGGTGATGGTGCTGACCGAGGCGAAGGTGTCGCCCTCGAGGAGGCCGGTCATGTCGACCGCGATGTCGTAGCGCCGCACCTCGAGCAGGCGGGACCGCTCGGCGGCTTCGATCTGGGTCAGGCTCAGCAACGTCATGAGGTGACCGTACTCACACCAGTGCCGCCCGCTAAATTCGAGGCCATGGACACCGAATCGCTTGCCGACCGTCCCGCGTCGTGGCCCGTCTCGCGGACTCGGGACCTGCATCGCGACGGCTGGATCGTGGCGCTCCGCGAGGACGTCGTCACCAGGCCGGGTCACCCCGATGACGAGTTCAAGCGGATCTCGCTGGAGCATCCCGGGGCCGTCGTGATCCTCGCCGTGGACGACGAGGAGCGGGTCCTGTGCCTGCGGCAGTACCGCCACACCACCCAGCGCGAGTTCGTCGAGCTGCCCGCCGGACTGCGCGACGCGGTCGGCGAGCCACCCGTCGAGACTGCCAAGCGTGAGCTCCGCGAAGAGGCCGAGCTGGCCGCGACGTCGTGGCAGCTGCTGCTCAGCACGTTCGCGAGCGCCGGCATCAGCGAGGAGTCGCACGACATCTTCCTGGCCCGCGGGCTCTCGACCGCGGCGCGCGGCGACTTCGCGATGGTGCACGAAGAAGCGGAGATGGAGGTGTTCTGGGCACCCATCGCCGACCTGCTCGACGCGGTGCTGGACGGCCGCGTGCGGCAGGGACCGCTGGCCCAGGCGGTGCTCGCCTACGACGTGCTCAAGCGCCGTGGAGCGCTCGAATCGGTGTGACAGGCCGGTGGCGGTACTGTCTCTCTGCTGTGACACGCGTCACGACCAGGACGTGTGCGGCTCGCGCAAGGAGACAAGGTGAAGGTCGGCGTACCCAAGGAAGTCAAGAACCACGAATACCGGGTGGCGATCACGCCCGCCGGTGTCCATGAGCTGACGGTGCACGGCCATGACGTCGCCGTCCAGGAAGGTGCCGGGCTCGGCTCGTCGATCGCGGACGAGGAGTTCGTCGCGGCCGGAGCAAGGATCCTGGCGACCGCCGACGACGTCTGGGAGTACGGCGACCTGATCCTCAAGGTCAAGGAGCCGATCGAGGAGGAGTACCCGCGCATGCGCGCCGGGCAGGTCCTCTTCACCTACCTCCACCTCGCCGCGGACAAGCCGCTCACCGAGGAGCTGATGAGTCGCAAGGTCACCTCGATCGCCTACGAGACCGTCCAGACGCCCGACGGAGCGCTGCCGCTGCTGCACCCGATGTCCGAGGTGGCCGGCCGGCTCGCTCCGCAGGCCGGTGCCTACCACCTGATGCGCGCGGGTGGCGGTCGAGGCGTGCTGCTCGGCGGCGTGTCCGGCGTCTACCACGGCAAGGTCGTCGTCATCGGCGCCGGCGTCTCCGGCATGAACGCCGCGGCGATCGCCCTGGGCATGCAGGCCGAGGTGCTGCTGCTCGACAAGGACATCAACAAGCTGCGTGCGGCCGACCGCCTCTACCAGGGCCACCTGCAGACCATCGCCTCCAACGCCTACGAGATCGAGCGCGCCTGCCTGGACGCCGACCTCGTCATCGGGGCCGTGCTCGTCCCGGGTGCCAAGGCGCCGATGCTGATCTCCAACGACCTGGTGTCCCGGATGAAGCCGGGCTCGGTGCTGGTGGACATCTCGATCGACCAGGGCGGCTGCTTCGAGGACTCGCGGGCGACCACGCACGCCGACCCGACCTACATGGTCCACGACTCGGTCTTCTACTGCGTGGCCAACATGCCCGGAGCGGTGCCCCACACATCGACGTACGCCCTGACCAACGTGACGCTGCCCTACGCGGTCGCGCTGGCCGACAAGGGCTGGGCGCAGGCGTGCAAGGACGACCGCAGCCTCGCGCTCGGTCTGAACACGCACGACGGCAACCTCACCAACGGTCCCGTGGGCGAGGCAGTGGGCATCGAGTCCGTGGGTCTGGATACCGTTCTCGCGTGAGCGACACGGCGGCCCTGACGCGCGCCATCCGTACCTATCTGGACCATCTGGCGGTCGAGCGAGGCCTGGCGGCCAACACGCTGTCGTCGTACCGTCGCGATCTGCGACGGTACGTCGACCACCTGGCCCAGGAGGGTGTGGGCACGCTCGACGAGGTGACCGAGGCGGTCGTGTCCGGGTTCCTGATGCGGCTGCGTGAGGGCGATGCGGACCACCAGCCGCTCAGCTCGACGTCGGCGGCACGAACCGTGGTGGCCGTCCGCGGCTTCCACAAGTTCGCCGTGTCGGACGGTCTCGCGAAGCTCGACCCGGCCAGCGCGGTCAAGCCGCCGACGCCAGCGAAGCGGTTGCCGAAGGCGCTGCCCCTGTCCGACGTCGAGGCGATCCTCGAGGCGGCCGGCACGCCGGACAGCACGCTGGCGCTGCGGGACCGGGCGCTGCTGGAGGTGCTCTACGGCACCGGCGCCCGCATCTCCGAGGCCGTCGGTCTCGACGTCGACGACATCGACACGGTGGACGCCACGGTGCTGCTGCGCGGCAAGGGCTCCAAGGAGCGGCTGGTGCCGATCGGCGGCTACGCCCTCGACGCGGTCGCGGCCTACCTCACCCGCGCCCGACCCGAGCTGGTCGTGGCGAAGACGCCCGGGGGAGCGATGTTCCTCAACGCTCGCGGTGGCCGGCTCTCGCGGCAGAGCGCCTGGGCCGTGCTGGTCAAGACGGCCGAGCGGGCCGGGGTGACTCGCGACGTCTCGCCGCACACGCTGCGCCACTCGTTCGCCACCCACCTGCTCGACGGCGGCGCCGACGTGCGCGTCGTCCAGGAGCTGCTCGGGCACGCATCCGTCACGACGACGCAGGTCTACACCCTCGTCACCGTCGACAACCTGCGCGAGGTCTTCGCGACCGCGCACCCGCGGGCGCGGGACTGAGCCATGGCCCGGACCTCATCTTCCGACGCCCGTCGCGTTGGGGAACGGTTGAGTCGCGAAACGCACTTCTCAGGACCCAGCCGTTCCCCAACGCGGCAGCGGACCCCGGTTGGGGAGCCGTCGGGCTCTCTGGTCGGGCCTTGACGACTCGACCGTTCCCCAAGGCGGGCGCCACCTCGTCAGCGGGCTTTCGTCGGTTGCCCGCCCGGATGGTTGGATCGGCGCATGCGCCTCGACACCATGGTGCCGACCGGCGCCGACCCCGATGCGGTGTACGACGCCTTCTCGACCTGGGTGGGGGAGCAGGCCCTCGGCCTCTACCCCCACCAGGACGAAGCGGTCATCGAGTTGCTCGGCGGCAACCACGTCATCCTCGCCACCCCGACCGGGTCCGGGAAGTCGCTGGTGGCGATCGGCGCGCACGCTGCCGCCCTGGCCCAGGACAAGGTGAGCTTCTACACCGCCCCGATCAAGGCCCTGGTCAGCGAGAAGTTCTTCGCCCTGTGCGAGGTCTTCGGCGCCGACAACGTCGGCATGCTCACCGGTGACGCGGCCGTCAACGCGGACGCACCGATCATCTGCTGTACGGCGGAGATCCTGGCCAACCTCGCCCTGCGCGAGGGTCGGGCAGCCGACGTGGGGCTCGTCGTCATGGACGAGTTCCACTTCTATGCCGAGCCGGAGCGCGGGTGGGCGTGGCAGCTGCCGTTGCTGGAGCTGCTCGA
Organism: Nocardioides sp.; assembly: GCA_039914485.1. GTDB lineage: Bacteria > Actinomycetota > Actinomycetes > Propionibacteriales > Nocardioidaceae > Nocardioides. Next base: position 51 of record JBDSPC010000447.1, on the reverse strand, counting down.
CACGCAGTTCCTGCTGATGTCGGCGACGCTGGGTGATGTCTCGTTCTTCGC
>JBDSPC010000285.1:0-5927 GCA_039914485.1 Nocardioides sp. | reverse complement strand
CCCGACACGGCCCGGAGCCGACGCCTCGGAGCTCGCGCGCCGGATCGCCACCGTCGTCGGACTGCTGGTGCCGGCCGACGAGCGAGCCGCCCTGATGACGCACACGCTGCTGCCGCGAATGCCCGTGGCCGGCACGCCGCCCGTGTCCCTGCCCGAGGAGCACCGCGAGTGGGTGCACGCCGCTGCGGAGCGGATGGCGCGTCGACTGAGCCGCGCTGGCTACCCTGTCGTCGGCGATCCGGAGACGGTGCTGCCGACCGGGTCGGCGCCGAACGAGGCCACGCCGGAGCAGGTGCTGGCGCTCGCCGTGCGCATGCTGGTGGACGAGACGTGGAAGGGGCAGTGATGAAGAAGGTCCTGCTCCACGTCGGCACCCCGAAGACGGGCACGTCCTACTTGCAGGACGTGCTCTTCCGCAACCGCGAGGCGCTGCGCGCACAAGGGATCCTCTATCCCGCGGACCGCTTCGACGGGCACTTCCTGGCCGCGCTCGACCTCATGCGCCTGACCTGGGGCGGGCTCGAGACCGAGGCCGTTGGCGCGTGGGACCGGCTGGCTGCGGAGGTCCGCGACTGGCCCGGCACCTCGATCATCAGCCACGAGATCCTCTCGACCGCCTCGCCGACGCAGATCGACCGGGCGATGACGTCCTTCGGCGAGGGCGTCGAGGTGCACCTGATCGTGTCCGTCCGAGACCTGGTCCGCCAGGTGCCGGCGGAATGGCAGGAGAACGTCAAGCACCGCAGCCTCGTCTCCTACGCGCACTTCCTGGAGATGATCCGCGACCCCGCGCGCGACACCCGGATCGGTTCGTGGTTCTGGGGCGCGCAGGAGATCCCCGACATCCTCGACCGCTGGGGATCGATCCTCCCGCCCTCGCAGGTGCACCTCGTCACGGTGCCCAAGCCGGGCGCCGCGCCCGACGAGCTGTGGCGGCGCTTCAGCCACACGTTCGGTCTCGACGGGCTCGAGCTCGACCTGACCGCGGAACGCGCGAACCCGTCCATGGGCGTTCCCGAGACCGCGCTGCTGCGGCTGATCAACAAGCGCGTCACCCCCGTGGTCGACCCGCCCGACTACCGCCCGCTCGTGCGCGAGCTGCTCGCCCACCAGACGCTGTCGCGGCGGACCAGGTCCGCGCGCCTGGGCCTGCCCCCCGCGACCCACGAGTGGGTGCAGGAGCTCTCCCGGACCTGGGTCGAGGAGATCGAGAAGCGTGGCTACGACGTGGTCGGCGACGTCGCCGACCTGATCGGGCAGCCGGCCGAGTCCTTCACCGACCCCGACACCGCGCCGGCCGCCGACCTGCTCCAGCCCGCGCTCGACACGATCAAGGCACTGCTCGTCGAGGGTTCCCGGCTGCGGCAGTCCGAGGCGACGCTGGCCCGCGAGCTCGACGAGACCCGCCGCGAGCTCGAGCTGGCCCAGCGCACGACGGCCGAGAAGACGGTCCAGTCGATGGAGACGAACCGCGGCGGACGCTTGGCGCTCCGGGCCTACCGCAAGCTCCGCCGCCGCTGACTTTCGACCGACTCGGCGGAGGGCCCGGCGTAGTCAAGTGAGAGTTCGTCGAGATTCGCGAGCTGGACGACAAACTTTCACTTGACTACCCCGGCCAGCTACGTCCGCGGACGGGCGAGGATCTCGCGATCGGCGTACCGCCCGACCTTCCAGGTGGCGTAGCCGTCGGCGCCCATGCCGACGAGGCCCCCGACGACCGGCACGCGTCGACCCACGGTGACCGCGAGACGCTTGCCCGCAACCCGCGCGACGAGGTCGGCGCCGACCTCGGCCTGGATGATCTTGTCGAGCCCGGCGTCATGCGCCGGCGCGGTGGCCAGCGCCATCGGCGGTGCGGGGATCGTGCGCTTCTTCACGAGTCTGGCGACGGAGTCCTCGCCGAGCAGCGTGGTCAGGATCGCGTTGCGCACGCGCGGGTCGTTGAGGTCGTGGCCGCGCAGGTGCGCGATGCCGGCGATCATCCGGCACTGCACCAGCGTCAGGCCGGTGATGTTGGCGGGGATCGTGACGGCGGCGGTGACGAGGCCGCCGACGTTGGTCAGGAAGCCCTGCGCACCGGCGTAGCGGACGTGGTTCTCGATCACCTCGTGGATCGCGCGCTCGACGTTGCCGCGCTGCTCGGCCAGCTGCTTGTCGGCCGCGGCGGCGGCGCCCGGCAGCGGGCCGACACCCTCGATCGCGCGGTTGAGCGCCTCGCGCACGAAGGTCGTGGTCAGGCCGGGTGCGGCCTGGGTGATCTTCGGGGCGAGTCGCTTGCCCACGTTTCCGGTCACGCTCATGGACACAGCCTAGGCAACGAGCGGTCAGCGGCGGCGTACCTCACAGCTCTTCGCCCGCTCGACGCTGAAGCAGGTGTCGCGGCCCCGGCTGCCGTCGGCCCTGTCCCTACCGCGTCCGAGGTCCAGGCGGTCCGGCCCGCTGGTGCCCTCGACGCTGTCGCGACCGGCGAAGGTCGTGGCGCGCAGACTGCGACCGAGCCGAGTGGTGACGTCGTCCTTCGCCGGGGTGCCGACGTAGACCCAGTTGATCTTCTTGCCGGAGAGCGCGTGGTGCTCGAACAAGCGGGTCAGCGCCAAGGTGTGCTTGGTAGCGACGCGAGACGTCCGTCGGTCCACGATGACCTTCGCGCCGGGGGCGAAGCCGGTCGCGGTCGTGAGGGAGACCCGGTCGTTGCCGGAACCGCCGCTGGAGATGACGCTGCGTCCGGACCGGCCGTCGAGGCTGTGGTGGATCTCGTCGTCGCCGTCTTCTCCGTTGACCTGGAGGTCGCGGACGAACTCGGCAAGAAGCCGGTCTTCGCCGGCACCTCCCGAGATGTGGCTGCCGTCGGCGGTGCCATTGCCGAGCGACTCGATGTCGGAGATGGAGACGTAGTCGTCCCCATCACCACCGTCGGCGGTGAGGGGACCCCACTTCGAGCTGATGAAGTCGTCTCCCGGGCCGCCATACACCGTGTCCGGGCTCTCGAAGCCCTCGCCCTCGGGATCGGCGGTCTCCATCACGTCGTATCCCGCGATGTCGGGCAGGATCGTGTCGTTGCCTTCGCGGCCGTCGACGACGTCGCTGCCCCGGTCGGTCATCAGCAGGTCGTCGTACGGTGAACCGGTGACGGTGTCGTCGAACGGACTGCCCACCACGGTCATCGGTCCGGCGACCACGATCGTGTCGGTGCCCTCGCCGGTCGCACGACCCAGGCCCTTGACCGGAGTGAGGTCGACGGTCACGGCGGTCGCCGAATCGTCGTATCGCACCTGGTCGTTGCGGAAGGAGCGTTCGGAGTCGAGAGCCACACCGAGGTCGACGAAGTCGTCGCCGGGCCCGGGCCTGAGCAGGTCGCCGGGCTGGGGATTGCCCGAGGCCCCGTGCACGCTTCCGTCGAGGCCGCCGAAGAGCCGGTCGTTCCCGTCGCCGCCCGTCAGGTCGTCGGCCCCGTCCAGGCCGCAGATCACGTCGTTGCCGCCCGCTCCGTCGATCGTGTCCGCGAGGGCCGTGCCGACGATGACGTCGTCGCCCGGAGTGCCGGTGACCGACTTCGTGAAGTACGGATTGTTCGGATAGGCCAGGTCGCCGACCGGGACGACGATCGTGGCGGCCAGACCGTCGCAGGCCTCTCCCGCAGCATGCGCCGGGGCGGCGACCAGCAGGGGCGCCAGCAAGGCGAGCGAGGTCAGGGCGATCCGGTTCATGGGCTTCCTTCGTTTGGCGGACGCAGGTCTGATGCGGCAGGCGCGAGGAATGTTGTCGCGATCGTTGGCTACGGTGCCACCGTGCCTCCTGTCCTGCCCGAGCCGTCGCCCTGGGTCTTCCCCGAGCCGGCCGAGTGGGACCCCGAGGACGACCTCGTCGCGATGGGTGGCGACCTCGCGCCGGGCACCCTGATCGGCGCCTACTCGCAGGGCCTCTTCCCGATGCCGACGGGCGGGCGCCGCGATCCGATGGGCTGGTTCTCGCCCGTACGGCGAGGGGTGCTGCCGCTCGACGGGCTCGTCGTGTCCAAGTCACTGCGGCGGTCCGCACGCGGCTTCGAGATCCGCGTCGACACGGCGTTCGAGCAGGTCATCGACGCGTGCGGAGATCGCAAGCGGCCCGACGGCTGGATCACTCGCGAGGTGCGCGAGGCCTACCTCGCGCTGCACCAGCTCGGCTGGGTCCACTCGGTCGAGGCCTGGCGCGACGGCCGGCTCGCCGGCGGTCTCTATGGCGTCGCGATCGGCGGGCTGTTCGCCGGGGAGTCGATGTTCCACCGCGAGCGCGACGCCTCGAAGGTCGCACTGGTGGGCCTCGTCGAGATCTTGTCGGACGGAGAGGAGCGACTGCTCGATGTGCAGTGGCGGACCGACCACCTCGCCACGCTCGGTGTGGTGGAGGTCCCGCGTGCGGCGTACCTCGAGAAGATGCGCGCGACGCTGGGCTCCCCGCTCCCCGCGGAGTTCCGCTGACGGACCCCGCGGGGAGGGCCTGGTTACCTGACGGTCAGGACAGGAGCCCCTTCATGGTCTCGATCTCGGCGGTCTGGGAGGTCACGATGTTGCCCGCGAGGTCGACGGCATCCTTGTACTGTCCGTCGCCCTGCTCGGCCTTCGCCATCGCGACTGCGCCTTCGTGGTGCTCGACCATCATCTCCAGCCACATGGTCTGGAACTCGGCGTCGGAGGCGTCTTCGAGGGCTCCCATGTCGTCGGAGGTCATCATTCCCGGCATGTTCTCGTCGTTCATCGAATCGCCCATGTCGTCCATGTCGTGACCAGCGTTGGAGTGGTCGCGCACGGTCTCGGGAACCTCTTCGTCCCAGTCGGTGAGCCAGTCGGTGAACGTCTCGATCTCCGGAGCCTGGGCGTCGCGAATCTGCTCAGCCAGCTGCTGCACCTCGGGGTCGAGCGGCCGGTCGATGGTGAGGTCGACCATCGCCAGCGCTTGGGCGTGGTGCTGGAGCATGTTGGAGGCGAACTCCACGTCGGCGTCGTTGTGCTCGGTGGTGGACACCTCCGACGACGTGGCGGTGCTGGTGTCGTCGTTGCCGCAGGCGGCAGCGGTGAGGGCCAGGGCAGCGGTCAGGGTGAGCGCGCTGAGGGCGCGGGTGGTGCGGTTGGTACGCATAGGGGTTCTCCTGAGGTCAGGCGTGTCTGAAAGAAGGGGCAGCGCGTGCCGCACTGCCCCGGCGGGGCGGGGTGGCGGTGTGCTGCCCATCAGCACCTGATGACGGAGAAGTTCCAGACGTACGGTGGTCCGGTCCCAAGACGGGCGGTGACCACTTTGGTGACGGTGGTGAGGACGCCGCGGCGATGTGTCCGGACGCGCGGCTTGCGACGCAGGCCGAGGGACAGGAGCAGGAGCGCTCCGGCTGCGGCGGCAAGCATCGCGAAGCAGAGCATCACCATGCTGCCCGGGCTGTGACCGTCTCCGCCATCCGGGAGAGCGGGCAAGCCTGCGTGCGCCCCAGTAGTTGCCGTGCTCCCATGTGTGTCATCGTGCGCCCCATCCAGAAGGCTGGACACCGGGCTGGTCATGGTGGAGTGGTCGGTGGTGCCCATGACGCCGTGGGTACTCAGGGCGTGCATCCCGATGATGCCGAGAACGACGGCAGCGACGGCAGCAGTGAGCAGCGCGGGCAACGCCCTGCTCACTGTGTCCGCTGTTCGGCGCATCGGGTTCATCCCTTCCAGCCTACGGTCCCAGGTGATGCCGGGGGTCAGTTGAGGTGGGTGCGCAGGCGCGGAGCGTTCGCGATATCAGTCCATCATCGCTTGGTGACCCGGCGAGTTCATGACGTGCTCGTGGCCAGGCGAGGCCATGAAGTTCTCGTGTCCCGGAGCGTTCATCATCACCTGCATTCCGGGGGGCATGTCACTCATCGCCACGGTGTCCGAGGCGCTGGAGCCGATGCTCGCGCTGCTGCCTGGCGAAGC
>JBDSPC010000233.1:0-3658 GCA_039914485.1 Nocardioides sp. | reverse complement strand
GATCCGTTGGCGATCTGGTCGACCGTGTAGGTCAGGTCGGGCACCCGGGTGGCGAGCTCGTCGGTGTTGGCCATCAGGTCGTCGGCGAACTTCGCGCGGCCCTTCGGGTCGAGCGGCCGGTAGCCCTCGGCGCGCGCCGGCCACAGGTCCTTCTCGATCCGGTGCCAGCCCGTCCATGTGTCGCCGGGGGCCAGGTCGGCCTCGCGTGCGTCCATCATCGGGTCGAGGTCTCCGAAGGACTCGGCCACGGTCTCGATCCGCTCCCAGTGGGTCCGGGCCACGGGGTAGAGCTCGCGGGCGGCGTCGTCCTCGCCGGCCTTGTAGAGGTCGACGAACTCCTGCGTCTTGGCGACGAGCTGGTCGGTCTGGTCCTCGACGTAGGCGCCGTAGTTGGCCAGGGCCTGGTCGACGAGCTCGGTGTCGTCGGCGGAGAGCTCGACCTCCTCGTCGGACTCGGTCGCGGTGAAGTCGGCACGGATGCCGTCGCCGACCATGCCCGGCTTGCAGGCGGTGACGTAGCCGCCCTCGGGTGCCACGACGGTGAGGTCACGGGTCAGGCCGGGGCCGATGTTCTCGACCTCGCTGACGATCCGCAGGCCGTCGGGGGCCAGGAGGTAGAACTCCGTCACGTCGGTGCCGGTGTTCTGGACGCTGAAGGTCAGCTTGCCCGCGGGCGCCTCGACAGCGGACAGGTCGCAGGCATCGGCCGACGACTCGACGGTGATGCTGCGGGCGTCCCCTTCATCGGCGGGCGCGGCGTTCTCGGTGCACGCAGAGAGGAGTACGCCGACGGACAGCGCGGCAATGACGGGGATGCGGGACATCAGTGAACCTGTTTCGTGAGTGGTCAGGACACCGGGGCGGGAGCCGCGGGTCGGGAGGGAGCCGCAGCGGTGCGGCGACGTACAGAGACCAGGAAGACCGACAAGGTCGGCACGAGGTAGAGGACCCAGGCCAGGCCTTCGAGCTTCGTGGTCCGGGGCGAGAAGTTGAAGATGCCCTTGAGCAAGGTGGCGTACCAGGACGTCGGCGGGACCTGCTCGGACACGTCGAAGAGCAGGTTGTGCAGGCCGGGCAGGAAACGGGCCTCCTGGAGGTCGTGCACACCATAGGCCAGGACGCCCGCGGCGACGACGATCAGGAAGGCGCCGGTCCAGGTGAAGAACGTGCTCAGGTTGATGGAGAGCGCGCCCCGGTAGATCAACCAGCCGAGCACCACGGCGGTCAGGATGCCGAGCGCTGCACCGGCGAGCGGCTCCCAGGTGGCAGCCGTGCCGTCGGTCGCGGCGTTGGTGGCGGCCCAGAGGAACAGCGCCGTCTCCAGGCCCTCGCGACCGACCGCCAGCATGGCGACCAGGGCCAGCGACCACCGGCCGGCGTCGGCCGCGCGATCGATCTGCCCGCGCAGCTCGGCGCCCAGACCAGGTGCGGCGCGGGCCATCCAGAAGACCATCCAGGTGACGAAGCCGACCGCGATGATCGACAGCGTGCCCCCGATGAGCTCCTGAGCCTCGAACGTCAGGCCGCGGGGGCCGAAGGTGAGGGCCGCCCCGAAGGCGAGGCTGATCACGACGGCCAGCGCGACGCCGCTCCAGATACGGGGCAGCAGGTGTCGCCGCTCGGACTTCACGAGGTAGGCGACGAGGATGCTGACGACCAGCGCGGCCTCGAGGCCCTCGCGGAGGCCGATCAGATAGTTGGCGAACACCCGCTGAGCGTACCGCGTTAGTTAGGTTTGCCTCACCTTGGTCCAAGTTGGTTCTCAGGGTGCCCCCGGCCCGGGCTCAGGGTTGGGCGGGGGTCGGCTGGGGGCCATGCGGGGGTTGGCACCTGATGTGGCGCACGGTGTCCGGCGGCGAGAGTTGCGGACATGATCACCGTTGACTCACTGACCCGGAGGTACGCCGGCTTCACCGCCGTCGACAACGTCTCCTTCACCGCCCAGCCCGGCCGCGTGACCGGATTCCTCGGTCCGAACGGCGCCGGCAAGTCCACCACCATGCGCGTCATGGTCGGACTCACGGCCCCGAGCTCCGGCTCGGCCACCATCGACGGCGTCCGGTTCGCCGACCTCCCCAACCCCGGGCTCGAGGTCGGCGTCCTCCTCGACGCCTCCGCCCAGCACGCCGGGCGTACCGGCCGCGAGATCCTCACCGTCGCCGCCGACACGATGGGCCTCCCCCGCAAGCGCGTCGACGAGATGCTCGAGCTGGTCAGCCTGACGCCCAACGAGGCGAAGCGCCGGGTGCGCAACTACTCGCTCGGCATGCGCCAGCGCCTCGGCATCGCCACCGCACTGCTCGGTGACCCGAGGGTGCTGATCCTCGACGAGCCGGCCAACGGCCTCGACCCGGCCGGCATCCGCTGGATGCGCGACCTGCTGCGGGGCTACGCCAACGAGGGCGGCACCGTGCTGCTGTCCTCGCACCTGCTGCACGAGATCGAGGTCATCGCCGATGACCTCGTGGTGATCGGGAACGGCAAGATCGTCGCCTCCGGCACCAAGGAGGAGCTGCTCGCCGCGGCCGGCACCCTCGCCCGCTCCACGTCGCCGCGCGACCTCGCCCACGCCCTCGAGCAGGCCGGGATCCCCAGCACGCTCGCCGGCGACGGCTCGGTCCGCACCGACGCCGATCCTGCCCAGGTGGGCGCGGTGGCCCTGGCCGCCGGTCTCGCCCTCACCGAGCTCCGCTCCGCCGAAGGCGCGGGCCTCGAAGACATGTTCCTGTCGCTCACTGCCGACACCCAGCGCGAAGGAGTTGCGGCATGACCGCCACGACCATCTCCCCCACGACCGACAGCGCCACCCCGGTTCTCCGGGCACGCCCCGCCGTACGCCCCATCCCCACCGCTCGCCTGATCAAGGTCGAGCTCCGCAAGATGTTCAACACCCGGTCCGGCTTCTGGATGCTGGTCAGCGTCGGCCTCCTCTCCGTGATCGCGACCGGGGCGGTCATCATCTTCGCGCCGGACGACGCGGTGACCTACAACAACTTCGCCGCCGCGATCGGCTTCCCGATGTCGGTGATCCTGCCGATGATCGCGATCCTCGGTGTGACCAGCGAGTGGAGCCAGCGCAGCGGGCTCACGACGTTCACGCTCGTCCCCAGTCGCGGCCGGGTGATCGGCGCCAAGGCGATCGCGACCGTCCTCGTCGGCCTCGCCTCGATGGTCGTCGCCTTCGCGATCGGTGCCCTCGGCAACCTGCTCGGCTCCGCGATCGTCGGCGTCGACACCGTCTGGGACATCTCGATGGCCAACGCCGCCCAGATCGTGCTCGGCGACCTCGTCGGGATGGCGATCGGCTTCACGCTCGGTGTCGTGCTCCGCAACTCCGCGGCGGCCATCGTCGGCTACTTCGTCGTCTCGCTGGTGCTGCCGGGCATCCTCGCCCTGCTCGCCCAGGTCCGCGACTGGTTCGCCGACCTGCAGCCGTGGATCGACTGGAACTACACCCAGGTCAACCTCTTCGACGGTGCCACCAACACGGCTCGCGAGTGGGCCATGCTCGGCTCGACCACGATGATCTGGATCGTCGTGCCACTGATCGTCGGGCTGCTGTTCCTGCGCCGCTCCGAGGTGAAGTAGCCCTCACCCTCACGGGGAACGCAACTGGCGGCGGACGACACTCATCTGGCGAGATGAGATGTCGTCCGCC
>JBDSPC010000182.1:0-2950 GCA_039914485.1 Nocardioides sp. | reverse complement strand
GCCTTCGCCGCGCTGCGCACGGCCGTCAACAGCGGCCAGATGCCCGCGAAGGAGCTGGCCGACGGTGCGCTGATCCTGATCGGCGGCACGCTCATGCTGAGCCCGGGGTTCGTGACCGACCTCTTCGGGGTCCTGCTGATCCTCCCGTTCACGCGGCCGCTGGCCCGCCGGGCACTGACCGGGGTGATCACCCGGCGGCTGCTGGGCGCCGGCGCAGCGGCGTACGTCCCGAGGCCCGGCGCAACCCAGCCCGGAAATCAACAACGCCCCCACCCGAACCCTGACGGGCCCGTGGTGGAGGGCGAAGTGGTCGACTGATCCTTCCCGGCGAGGGAGGGGTCAGGCAGTCGCTGCCTTGCGCTTCTTGGCGTTGGCCCGGTGCAGGTGCGCCGGACCGATCTGTCCGCCGCGCAGCAGGTCGAGGCGCTCCTTGAGGATGTCCTCGAGCTCCTGCGTCGATCGGCGCTCCAGGAGCATGTCCCAGTGCGTGCGAGCCGGCTTCTCGACTTTCACCTCGGGCAGGATGCCAGCGGTGCTGAGTGCCTTGGCGCCGCAGCGCGGGCACTCCCAGTTCGCGGGGATGTCGGCCTCGACCGACATCGTGATCTCGAACTCGTGGCCGTGGTCGCAGCGGTAGCCGACCTGCTGACGAGCGGCGAACTCGATGCCGCGCTCGTCTTCAAAGCTCTGGCCGCCGAGCCTCGCGCCGCGTAGTGTGCGCTCCGCCATTGAGCCACCTCCAAGTTGTGCTGAAAGAGAATCCGTCCGGATGATGTGGACGGTAATGAGACGGGCGGACTGGCGTGTCCTGACGCCGCTTGTGGCGGCGATTACGTCTCGATTCAATCAACGTTAGCGGGGGACACAAGGTTACGGGGAATCCCGAGACCCGACCCACCCCGGAGGGTGAGCCAGTTCACGGGAGTGCACCTCACACGAGGGTTCAGACGATGGCGGGTACGTCGTTGCCAGCCTCGCGGATGCCGCGCTCGGTGTCGACTCGGGTGAGCAGCAGCCCACCGATGACAAAGAACGCGATCAGGGCGAAGATCGCGGGACGGTAGGAGTCGGTGATGGCCAGCACGATCGCGAACGTGGCGGTGCCGAACCACGACGTTCCGCGATCCATGGCGTGGTAGAAGCTGAAGTATTCGGCCTCCTTGCCGCGCGGGATCAGCAGCGAGAAGTAGGAGCGGGCCAGCGCCTGCGTGCCGCCCAGCACGATGCCGATCGCCGCGCCCAGGATCAGGAACAGCGGGATGTTCTTGGCGGGCAGGAACAGTGCGACGGTGACGATCACCATCCAGATCACCAGGCCCATCAGGATCGTCTTCTTCGCGCCCTGCTTGGCCGCCACTCGTCCGAAGAGGAGCGCGCCGAAGAAGGCCACGAACTGCACCATCAAGATGGTGGCGATGAGGATCGTCTGCGAGTGGCCGAGCTCCTCGGCGCCGTACACGCTCGCAGACGCGATGACCGTCTGGATGCCGTCGTTGAAGAACAGGTAGGCGAGCAGGAAGGTCAGTGCCATCGGGTAGTTCTTCATCTCGCGCAGGGTGGCACCGAGCTGACCGAAGCTGCGCGCCAGCACGGTCTTGCCCTCGACCTGCTCGACATCGGCGGGCTGGTGGTTCTTCAGTCCGCGGTAGGGGATGAACGTGAACGCCGCCCACCAGACCGCCGCCGAGAGCATGCACAGGCGTGCGGCCATGCCCTCCTCGAGGCCGATGGCGTCGTGCCCCAGGAAGACGACCAGGTTGACGACGAGCAGCAGGCCGCCGCCGAGGTAGCCCCAGGCCCAGCCCCGCGACGAGACGCGGTCCCGGTTCGCCTCGTCGGAGATCAGCGGCAGGATCGAGTCGTTGATGACGCCGGCCGCACCGAAGCACAGGTTGCCCATCACGATGCCGATGGCCGCGATCTGCCAGTTGTCACCGGTCGCGAAGAAGATCAGGGCGGCGAAGGCGGAGCCGGTCCAGGCGAAGAACCCGAGGAGGCCCTTCTTGTTCGCCGTCCGGTCGGCGACGGCACCCAGCAGGGGAAGCAGGATCGCGGACAGGATCGTCGAGGCGGTGATCAGCCAGAAGAACAGCGAGCCGGGAGGCATCGAGAAGGGCCCCACGTGGAAGCGGCCGTTCTCGCCGACCGCGTTCTCGGCGAGGTTGATGAAGTAGGGGCCGAAGAAGACGGTGCCGATGGTGGTCGTGTAGGCGCTGTTGGCCCAGTCGTACCAGTACCAGGCCTTCTGCTCCTTCTCCTGCTCGAGCGGCCTGAGGTCGGCGATCCCGCCGGGGCTTGCTGTGCTCATGACTCGTCCTCCCATTGGCCGCGGGATCGCAGCACGTCGCTGAGTATGTCGGTGCGATCGGTGATCAGGCCATCGACACCACGGTCGAGAAGCTCGATCATTTCCGCCTGTTCATCGATGGTCCACACGTGCACGTGCACGCCGTTGGCGTGCGCCCGCCGGATGACGCCGCGCGATGCCACGGTCAGCCGGCCCTGCCGGTGCGGGATCTGCAGCGCGTCGGGTCGCCCCGGTGTGAGCAGTCGGGCCAGCGCGGCTGTGGGGGAGAGGACGTAGGCCGCCACCTCGCGTGGATGGGCCGACGTCGCGACCCGGCCCTCGGTGAGGCGGCGGAACCGGTTGAGCCGGCGACCCGAGAAGGAGCCGACGAGGACCCGGTCCCAGGCGTCGTGCTCGGAGATGAAGTCGGCGAGCGCCGGCACCGCGCCGGCCGACTTGATGTCGATGTTGAACCGCACGCCCGGGAACGCCTCGAAGAGCTCGGCCAGCGTCGGCACGCGCTCGCGGCCACCGATGAGGGCGGCCTGCACCTCGGCGTACGACGTCTCGGAGATGTTGCCCGTCTTGTCGGTCACCCGGTCGAGGACGTCGTCGTGGAAGGCGAGCAGGACGCCGTCGCTGGTGACGTGGACGTCGGTCTCG
>JBDSPC010000440.1:0-8232 GCA_039914485.1 Nocardioides sp. | reverse complement strand
CCCAGCACGAGCGCGGACGCACCGGAGGAATCGGAGGCGGCGGTGGTTCCCGTTGGGTCCTTCCGTCGTCGACCACCCCGTCGCGCGATCAGCAGGTCACCGGTGTAGAAGACGAGCGCACCCCCGGAAAGGCCCAGCACCACAGGCACGGCGCCCGCGCGGTCGTACGCGGACTCCGTCAGCTCGAAGGCGACAGCACTGATGAGTACGCCGACGCCGAACCCCATCACCAGTCCCACCACGCGTGTCGGAACCGGGACGAAGAGTCCGATCAGTGCGCCGATGAGCAGGGAACCGCCCGCAACGAATCCCCACCCGGCCGCTTCGATCACGTCACATGATTACGCTGTCTCGGTCCGTACCGGAAGCGGGTGCGAGCACCCAATTCCAGCCGACGGCCCTCGTCCCAGGTCATCAGGCCTCAGGCCGGGGAAGAGTGATGGTGAAGACGGAGCCCGTCGGGACAGCCTCCTCGCAGGTGACGTCTCCGGGGTTGGCGCGCGCCAGTTGCCGCGTGATGAACAGCCCCAGACCCGTTCCTGGGATGTTGTTGACCTTGCTGACAGCGCGGGTGTATCGGTCGAAGAGCTGTTCGCGGAACGGGTGTGGCACGCCGGGGCCCGCATCGATCACGCATAGTTGCACCCATCGGTCGCCGGAGGTGCGCGCCGTGATCTCGACGACCCCGCCCGCGTACTTCTCGGCATTGCTGATCAGGTTCGCGAGCATCTGGTCGAGGTGTGCCGGCTGGACCAGAGCCGTCAGGTCGTCCTCGCAGTCCACCTCTGGCCGGTGGCCGGAGGGCAGCGCATCGGCTGCGGCGAGCAGGTGCGGCCTGAGCAGACATGTCTCCGGACGGGCGACCAGTGCCTCCTTGTCGCTCGCGACGTGCGTCAGTATCTCGTGGAGGACATCGCGGATCTGGTCCGCGTTGCGTTTCGACCACGTGCAGGCTCCGTCCGACGGAGGCGTAGTCCTCATCCTCGAGCGCCTCGGTGGCCGCTTGGGCGTAGCCCGTGACCGACGTGAGCGGGTTGGCCAGCTCGTGACCCAGCATCCCCATGAGGTCCGCCTTGAACGCGTTGGCCCGTTCGAGGTGCTCGTTGACATCCGCCAACGTGCCGCGGCCTCTGCCCTCTCTCGCATCGGCTCGTACAGCACTGCGCGCTGCGCCAATGTGTAGATCGGCAAGAACAGGAGCACGAACCACGCGCCGCCCGTCCATACCGCGCTCAGCAGCCCGCCCATGAGGAGGACGCCGGTCTCCGTCAGGTAGAAGGTCGTACTGCGAAGCGTTCGGCGCAGCCAGACTTCCTCCCGAGGCGTGGTTGAGCCATGCGATACCGGGCGAACAGCCCGCTCTCGAGGGCCAGGAAGGCCGCGGTTGCCGCTACCACTCCCCACAGTCCGCGACCGCCATCGCCCCGCGTCCAGTGGGCGTGCCCGAAGACCGCGTGAGCCACCACGCTTGCCAATACTCCGCAGAGGATGAGAAAGGCTGCCGACCCGACCCACTTCCACAGGGGGACGCGCAGCCCTCGCCAGCGGGCATGCACGTACGTGGACGGAACGATGACCAGCAACCAGGGCGCGGGCAGCAGGAGCGCACTGGCGAACGTCCAGGCCGACAACGCCTTGTGCGGCTGTTGAGTGCGAGAGAGCCCGCCGGCAAGTGCACGACTGATCTCCACATTCACGATCGAGAACCCGACGAGAACTGCAGCGGTGAGTGGCTGGGCATGGACGCTCTCGCGAACGGTGAGACCCTGCAGCACGAAGGGCAGAGCCACTGCCGCTGCCAGCACCACCGCGAGGAAGACCCGAGCGGGAACCGTCATCGCGCCGAGCTCGCGCACGGATACCTTGAAAGCATTGAGGGGCGCCGAGTCACTCACCTCCGCAAATATGGCACACGTGACCGGAGTCCTCGGGCACACGTGGGCCAGGGCTGCCACCGGCGCGATGTCCCGCTCGGTCCTCCGTTGGGCTCGCGGGCGAATGCACGGGTGACAGGGTGTTCAGATCGCCGACGGCTTCGCTGGTCGCACCGACGCTTTGGCTGGTCAATGGGGTCATTTCGATACAACCGATTCCGTGTCAGTTCCGTTTGACAGTATGACGCGAGACGGAGGTTGCCATGGGTGCGGCCAAGCAGGACGAGGAGTTCGCGGAGTACGTCGCGGGGTCTCGACCTGCGCTGTGGCGAAGTGCATACCTGTTGTGCGGCAACGTCGCCCAGGCCGACGACCTGGTGCAGAGCGCGTTGCTCAAGCTGTACGTCGCGTGGCCTCGGCTGGTGCGCGGTGACCGGCTCGACGGGTACACACGCAGGATCATCGCCAATGCGCACATAGATGAGCTTCGGCGCCCGTGGCGGCGGGAGACCGAGCCGCTGGAGGGGCACGAGCCCGTCATGGAGGTGACGAACGACGAGCACTCAGCACTGATCCGGGCGCTGAAGGCTCTCCCGGTGGGGCAGCGCCGGGTGGTCGTGCTGCGCCACTACTGGGGGTTGTCGGTGGCTGAGACCGCGACCGATCTGGGCATCAGCGAGGGCAGCGTCAAGAGTCAGTGCGCGATCGGGTTGCACAAGCTGGAAGCAGCCCTGGCATCCCACTACCGAAGCGAGGATCGGGCATGAGCACTCCCGAGGACGTCTGGAGCACTCGGCTGCGCGCTGCCGTCGACGACCATCCGGGCGCGGTGGCGTTCGACGTGTCGTCGTACGTGGCCGCCGGCCGCAAGCGGGCGCTCCGCAACCGCGCTGCCGCTGTTCTCGCCACGGTCGCCGCGGTCGCGATGGTTGCAGCTGGGGCCGCGCTCGCCACGGGGGGTGCACGTAGCGAGGCGCCGCAGCCCGCCCCGAGCGTGCCGAGCGTGCCGACGTTTCGGGTGGGCACGAACGGGTGGGTGGCGGTCGACGCGTGGCAGGGCGGGGGCCAGGTCTACCTGGTCCGGCCCGGCGAGGATGCCCGCCGGCTCGACGTAGCCGGATCGGATGCGTCCACCGATGCGTGTCCGGCGTGGTCGCCGGATGGTGAGCGGCTGATGTTCGGCCGACTGGGTGCGTCGTCAGAACCCTCGTCCGGTGGCGCCGAGCTCGTGATCGTCCCGGTCGACCAGAGCGGCGCAGCCGGGAAGCCGACCGTGATCGCGCTCGACGGCTTCGACGTACTCCCGGGCCACGACGCCCACCCGTGCGGGATCTGGGCCCCAGACGGCCGGTGGGTTGCGCTGGCGGGCACCGGTGAGGTGTGGGTGGTCGACACGCAGGCCGGCGCGATTCGCCGTCTGCCAGACCTCCGGCCGAGCGATCTCGAGTGGCGCCCCGGCACAGACGAGCTCGCGATCGTGGGTGACATGGGCACCAGTCGGGCGGCACGGACGCTGTCAACGCCGGTGAGCGTCTACTCGGTGTCAACCGACGAGCTCCGACAGCTCGGCGCTGTCGAGGCCGCACACATCACGTGGTCGCCGGACGGCGCGACCTTGGCGTACACGGGAGGCGAAACCGACCCGCCCGACCTCTCGCTCGTCGACAGCGACGGCGCCAACGAGCGGTTGCTCGTCGCCGAGACGGGCGGGAACCTTCACGGGATCGGGCCCGTGTGGTCGCCCACCGGGGACCGCATCGCGTACCAACGCCTCACCGGCCAGGGAGAGAGGCATGAGGTCGTCCTCGCGAACGTTGCCGATGGCACCGAGACTGTCATCGCGGCACCAGAGACGGACGGGGAGATGTGGTGGCCATTCACGGTCTCGTGGTCACCCGACGGCACGACTCTGCTGTACGCGGCCTGGACCGAGGATGGCGAGGCGCCAGGGACCGCAGGAGTGATTGCCGTTCCTGCGGATGAGCCGACCAACGTGACGGTGCTCACCGACACGATCGACCCGGTACCGAACTACTACAGCCACCAATGGGCCCCGAGCCAGATGTGGGGTCGGCAATGAGGGGGATCCCGTCGCCGACAGCGCATCCTCCGCGCGCCGACGCCCAGGTCTGCCGTGCCTGGGCCGACGGCAGCAGCTCCATGCCGCCGCATACATGGCCCGATCCGACGACCGTCAAGAGTGCGACATATGGCCTCACCCCTCGACGTACACCGTGCCGCCCAGCGCGAGGAACTCGGCCGACTTGTCCTTGAAGCGCTCGCGCACGTCCTGGCTGATCTTCATCGAGCAGAACTTGGGCCCGCACATCGAGCAGAAGTGCGCCGTCTTGGCGCCCTCCGCCGGCAACGTCTCGTCGTGGAAGGACTCCGCGGTGGTGGGGTCGAGGGAGAGCGCGAACTGGTCGCGCCAGCGGAACTCGAACCGCGCCTTCGAGAGCTCATCGTCCCAGTCGCGCGCACCCGGATGCCCCTTCGCGACGTCGGCGGCGTGCGCGGCGAGCTTGTAGGTGATCACGCCTGTCTTCACGTCGTCCCGGTTGGGCAGCCCGAGGTGCTCCTTGGGCGTGACGTAGCAGAGCATCGCCGTGCCGTGCATGGCGATCGTGGCCGCGCCGATGGCGCTGGTGATGTGGTCGTAGCCCGGTGCGATGTCGGTGGCGAGCGGGCCGAGCGTGTAGAACGGCGCACCGTGGCACCAGTCCTGTTGCAGCCGCACGTTCTCCTCGACGAGATGCAGCGGCACGTGCCCGGGGCCCTCGACCATGACCTGCACGTCGTGCTCCCAAGCGCGCTCGGTCAGCTCGGCCAGCGTACGCAGCTCAGCGAACTGGGCCGAGTCGTTGGCGTCGGCCACCGATCCCGGCCGCAGTCCGTCGCCGAGGCTGAACGAGACGTCGTACGCCGCAAAGATCTCGCACAGCTCGTCGAAGTGCGTGTAGAGGAAGTTCTCCTCGTGGTGCGCCAGGCACCAGCCGGCCATGATCGAGCCACCCCGCGACACGATGCCGGTGACGCGTTCGGCCGTGAGCGGGACGTGCCGCAGCAGCACGCCGGCGTGGATCGTCATGTAGTCGACGCCCTGCTCGCACTGCTCGATCACCGTGTCCCGGAAGATCTCCCAGGTGAGCTTGTCCGCCTCGCCGTCGACCTTCTCCAGCGCCTGGTAGAGCGGGACCGTGCCGATCGGGACCGGGCTGTTGCGCACGATCCACTCGCGGGTGGTGTGGATGTCGTCGCCGGTGGACAGGTCCATGACGGTGTCGGCGCCCCACGTCACCGCCCAGGTGAGCTTGTCGACCTCCTCGGCGATCGAGCTGGTCACCGCACTGTTGCCGATGTTGGCGTTGATCTTCACCAGGAAGCGCTTGCCGATGATCATCGGCTCGCACTCTGGGTGGTTGACGTTGGCGGGGATGATCGCCCGGCCGGCCGCGACCTCTTCCACGACCAGCGACACGTCGCAGCCCTCCCGCGCTGCGACGTACTCCATCTCCGCAGTCACGATGCCGCGGCGCGCGTAGTGCATCTGGCTGAGGTTGCTGCCCGGCTTCGCCCTTCTCGGCGCCCGCTTCGAGCCGCGCCACTCCTCGTGCGCCTCACCGCGCCGTACGGCGGAGCGACCGTTGTCCAGGAGCTGGGTCTCGCGTCCGGGATAGGTCTCGGTGTCGCCGCGCTCCTCGATCCACGTCGTACGGCGACCGGGCAGCCCGACCTCGGGATCCGAGCCGGGGCCCGTCGTGCAGTAGCGGTCGAACGTCTCGCCGTTGGTGAGGGACACCCTGGTGACGGGCACCTCCCACTCGCCGGTCGCGATGCGCTGGTGGGCGGGGTGGACGGTCATGAGCTTCCTCCGAGGGTGATGTGTGCTGTGTGGGCAATGGGTCCGCGCCCGCGACCGAGGTCCCAGGTGCGGCTGAGCAGGAGCTGTTGGTGCGTGTACGCCGCGGCGCGCGCGGCAGCCTCGGCGACGGTGGCGCCGAGAGCAAGGTGGGCGGCCAGGGCGCTGCTGTGCGTGCACCCGGTGCCGTGGTCGTTGGTCGTCTCGACCCGCGGGTGGGTGAGCGGCCGCGGTGTTCCACCGGGGACGGCGAGCCAGTCGATGCCTGCCTCACCCCCGGTGAGCACGACCGCGCAGCCCAGGTCGGCGAGCCGCGCGGCGAGGTCGGCGGGCGTTCCGTCGCGGCCGGTGAGGGCGCGGGCCTCATCGAGGTTGGGGGTCGCGACGCGAGCTCGCGGCAACAGGTCGCGGACGTAGGCCGTCGCCACAGACCGGTCGCCGAGCACCGCTCCACTCGTGGCGACCAGCACCGGGTCGACGACGATCGGCAGGTGCGCCAGCCGTTGCCCGACCAGCGCAACCACCTCGGGTGCGCCGAGCATCCCCGTCTTGACGACCGTCACCGGCAGGTCGTCGAGGACGGCACTGATCTGCGCGTCGACGACGTCGACCGGCACGGGGTGCACGGCGTGCACGCCGGTGGTGTCCTGCGCGGTGACGGCGGTGACGACACAGGCGCCGTGGCAGCCGTGGTGCCCGATCGTCGCAAGGTCGGCCGCGATCCCGGCGGCTCCGCCGGAGTCGGTGCCGGCGATCGTCAGGACCACGGGCGGCATCGTCATCGCAGCGCCTCCACGAGGTCGGCGACCACGCAGGCCGGGTCGCCGGCGCGCATCACCGCACCCATGACGGCCACCCCGTGAGCACCGGCGGCAACGGCAGCAGCGGCGTTGTGGGCGCCGACCCCGCTGAGCGCGAGTGTCGGGATCGGGTGGACGGCGAAGTCGCCAGCCTCGAGGAGGGTGCGCACTCCGGGCTTGCTCCCGCTTGCGGCGTACGGCGACAGCGTGGCCCACGAGGCGCCCTCGGCCGCCGCCCGCTCGACATCATGGCGAGAGTGGCAGGACCTCCCCCACCAGCCCTGCCGTGGCGCAGGTTGGTGAGCGGCGACGTGGAGCCCGTGGACCGCCACGTCGTGGATGCGCGACGAGATGACCGTCAGGCCGGGCAGCGCGGTGAGCTCGCGCACCAGTGCCGCACGGGCGGCCGGGGCGAGGTCGTGCTCACGCACGATCACCGCACTCAGGCCGGCGTCGACGCACTCCGACACCGTCCGGATCAGGCCGCGACCGAGCGAGAGCTGCGACCGGTCGGTCACCAGCACCAGGCGCGGGATCACGAGACCCTCCCCGCCAGCGGGCTCGCCGAGCGGGCAGCGGCCCGGCGCGGGATCCGCCCCGCCTGCCGCGCGGCCCGGCCGGCTTCGACGGCGAGCCGCAGGGCCCCGGCCATCACCACCGGATCGTCGGCCCTGGTGACCGCGCTGGCTGCGAGGACCGCGGCACATCCGAGCTCCATCGCGAGCGCGGCGTCGGAGGCGGTGCCGATGCCGGCGTCGAGCACGACCGGGACGTCGACCGCATCCACCACCGCCGAGATGGCGTGCGGGTCGAGCACGCCCAACCCGGATCCGATGGGCGACCCCAGCGGCATCACCGCCGCGCAGCCGATGTCGGCCAGTCGGCGAGCCAGCACCGGGTCGGCGGGCGCGTAGGGCAGCACGACGAACCCCTCGCCCACCAGTGTCTCGGCGGCGATCAGCAGCTCGACCGCGTCGGGGAGGAGGGAGCGTTCATCGCCGATCACCTCGAGCTTGACCCAGTTCGTGTCCAGCGCCGCGCGGGCGAGGCGCGCGGTATGGATAGCTTCCCCGGCGGACCGGCAGCCGGCCGTGTTGGGCAGCACCCGCGCCCCGCTGTCGCGCAGGATGCCGAGCAGTCCGCCGGGCGCGCTGCCCGATGTGCGCCGCATGCTGACCGTCACCAGCGCCGGACGCGCGGCCTCGAGCACCGGCCGCACGAGATCGGGTCGCGGCAGTCCGCCGGTGCCGAGGAAGAGCCGCGAGTCCAGAGTCTCGCCGGCGATCACCAGGGTGCTCGTCCCGGGGTCCCCGCGGCGTTGTTCGGAGGAGCGCAGCGGAGGAGAGGAACGTCGTGGGGTGGTCATCCGCCGGCCACCGCCTCGACGACGTCGACCTCGTCACCCTCGGTGACCGGATGCGTCGCGCACGCCGACCGCGGCACCACCTCACCGTTCACGGCGACCGCGTGGCCGGACGGCAGGTCGCCGAGCAGCACGGTGACGGTGTGCGCGGCGGTCTCAACGACCGACCCGTTGACGGTGATCAGCATGTCTTCTCCAGTGCGGTGAGTGCGGTGAAGCGGCGGGGATCGAAGGACGGGGCCGGGGCCGCGCCCTCCACGGCGTCGGCCAGCAGCCGCGCGGTCAGTGGAGCCAGCAGCACGCCGTGTCGGAAGTGGCCGGCGGCCAGGAAGACGC
>JBDSPC010000095.1:0-3946 GCA_039914485.1 Nocardioides sp. | reverse complement strand
ACCCCTCCGGCATCTGCCGGCGTCAACTTTGTGCCCGGTCGGCGGAGTCGAGTAGGTTTCTCGGGCATCGACCACACCTGTGAAGGGATCCTGAGTGACCTCCTACAACCGTGTCCTGATCAAGCTTTCCGGTGAGGTCTTCGGTGGCGGCAAGGTCGGTGTCGACCCCGACGTCGTGCACAAGGTCGCAGGCGAGATCGCGGCCGTGGTGCGCGAGGGCGTGGGCGTCGCCATCGTGGTGGGCGGCGGCAACTTCTTCCGCGGTGCCGAGATGCAGCAGCGCGGCATGGACCGCTCGCGTGCCGACTACATGGGCATGCTCGGCACGGTGATGAACTGCCTCGCGCTGCAGGACTTCCTGGAGAAGGAAGGCATCGAGACGCGTGTGCAGACCGCGATCACGATGGGGCAGGTCGCCGAGCCCTACATCCCGCGGCGCGCCATGCGCCACCTGGAGAAGGGTCGCGTCGTCATCTTCGGCGCCGGCGCCGGCATGCCGTTCTTCTCCACCGACACGGTCGCGGCCCAGCGTGCGCTCGAGACGCGCTGCGAGGTGGTGCTGATGGCCAAGCAGGGCGTCGACGGCGTCTACAGCGCGGACCCCAAGAAGGACCCCACCGCGACGAAGTACGACACGCTGACCTTCCAGGACGCGCTCCAGCAGGGCATCAAGATCGCCGACGCGACGGCGTTCGCCCTGTGCATGGAGAACAACATGCCGCTGATCGTCTTCGGCGCCGAGGACGAGGGCGCGATCCTGCGCATCGTCCGGGGTGAGAAGATTGGCACGCTGGTGAGCCGCGACGGTTGATCGCGCCACCTCACAGACCACATTCAGTACGTCGACGCACGACCCACCACAGGAGCAACCCGTGATCAACGAAGTTCTCAACGATGCCGACAACAAGATGGGCAAGTCGGTCGAGTCGACCCGCGAGGAGTTCGCTGCGATCCGGGCCGGTCGGGTCAACCCGAGCATGTTCGCCAAGATCACGGCCGACTACTACGGCTCGCCCACCCCGCTGTCGGCGCTCGCGTCCTTCACCTCCCAGGACGCGCGGACGATCCTGATCGCGCCCTTCGACATCACGGCGATGCCCAACATCGAGAAGGCGATCCGCGACTCCGACCTCGGCGTCAACCCGTCCAACGACGGCAAGGTCCTGCGCGCGGTCTTCCCGGAGCTGACCGAGGAGCGCCGCAAGGACTACATCAAGATCGCCAAGGGCAAGGCCGAGGACGGGCGCGTCGCCGTGCGCAATGTGCGCCGTACCGCCAAGCAGGGCCTCGAGAAGCTCGAGAAGGACGGCGACGTCGGCAAGGACGAGGTCGCCGGCGCCGAGAAGAAGCTCGACTCGATCACCAAGAAGCACACGGACTCGATCGACGACATGCTCAAGAACAAGGAAGCCGAGCTGCTCGAGGTCTGAGCTCCACCATGACAAACGCTGACGCGTCGGCCGCCCCGGACGCCCCCAAGAAGGATCACGGCCGCGCCGGCCGCGACCTGCCCGCCGCCATCACATCGGCGGTCGTGCTGGTCTCGGCGATCCTGCTGTCGCTCTTCTTCTGGAAGACCGTGTTCATCCTCATCGTCGCGATCGCGGTCGTGGTGGCCGTGTGGGAGCTGCACCGCGGGCTCGCGGCCAAGGACATCGACATCCCCGAGCAGCCGCTCATGCTGGGTGCGGTCGTGATGGTGGTCGTCGCCTATGTCTGGGGTGCTCCCGCCCTGGTGACGGCCACCGCAGTGACCTCGCTGATCGTGATGCTCTGGCTGCTGCGCCGCGGGGTTGACGGCTACGTCAAGAACGCCACTGCCTCGGTCTTCACGCTGATCTACGTCCCCTTCCTGGCGTCCTTCGTGGCCCTCCTCCTGGCCGAGGGCGGCAACAACCCCTCGTTCGGCTTCGACGTCGACGACCTCGGCATGCGTGGCGTGATCACGTTCATCGCGATCACCGTCGCCTCCGACACGGGCGGCTACATCGCCGGTGTGCTCTTCGGCAAGCACCCGATGGCGCCGGTGATCTCCCCGAAGAAGTCGTGGGAGGGCTTCGCCGGGTCGCTGCTCGCCTGCGTCGGTGTCGGCGTCTGGCTGGTCACGTCGTTCCTGGGCGGTGACTGGTGGGTCGGCGTCATCCTCGGCCTGATCACCGTGGTGATGGCGACCCTGGGCGACCTCTGCGAGTCCGTCATGAAGCGCGACCTCGGCATCAAGGACATGAGCCAGATCATCCCGGGCCACGGCGGCCTGATGGACCGGCTCGACTCGCTGCTGGCGACCGTTGCGCCGATCTGGCTGCTGCTCCACTACCTCGTCTTCTGAGCGTGCGCCTCCTCGTCACGGGCGGGCGCACCGGCTACCTCGGCCGGCACGTCGTCAGCGCTGCCCCCGGGCACGAGGTGGTTGCCGTCGGCTCCGTCGACGCGGACCTCCGCGACCCGCGGGCCGTCGACGCACTGGTCGCGCACCACCGTCCCGATGCGATCGTGCACACGGCCTACGTCCAGTCCGACTGGGACGTCACGGCCACCGGTGCCGCGCACGTCGCGACCGCGGCGGCCCGCCACGGCGCCCGCCTGGTCCTGGTCTCGAGCGACGTCGTGTTCTCCGGGGCCGACGGGCTCTACACCGAGTCGGCACGGCCCGACCCGATCAGTCCGTACGGCGCAGCGAAAGCCGCCGCCGAGACGGTGGCGCTCGCCGTCTGTCCCGATGTGGTGGTCGCCCGCACGTCGCTGATCCTCGGCGACGGCACGTCGTTCCACGAGCGGCTCGTGCACGCGCTGGCCACCGGCGCCGAGGGGGCGCTCTTCGACGACGAGCAGCGCACGCCCGTGCACGTGGGCGAGCTTGCCGCGGCGCTGGTCGAGCTGGCGGGCAACGCCTACCAGGGCGTGCTGCACGTGGCCGGCGCCCAGGCGATGAGCAGGTTCGAGCTCGGCCGGCTGATCGCGCTCCGCGACGGGCTGGATCCCGACGCGCTCCGCGCGACGACGCGCGCCGCCGCCGGTGTCGCGGGCCCGGTCGACGTACGCCTCGATTCGTCCAGGGCCTCGCAGGTGCTGACGACGAGACTGCGTGGAGCGGGGGAGTTCCTGTGACACTGCACCTCGTCCGGCACGGCCGGCCGTTGAAGGAGAGCGACGACTCCGCCCCAGAGCCCGAGCTCGACCCGGCCGGCTTCGACGACATCTGGGCGCTGCGGGAGCGGCTCCCGAGCCGGGCGTCGTGGTTCTGCGCGCCGGAGCGCATCGCGCAGGAGACGGCGCAGCTGCTGACCGACGGCGACGTGGGGATCATCGACGAGCTGCGCGAGCACGAGCCCGTCGAAGGCCAGCTCCTCGCCGTACGCCGAATCCTGGAGGTGCACGGCGACGACGACGTCGTCCTGGTCGGTCACGGCACCGCCTGGGCGCTGCTGGAGGCCGGGCTGACCGGTCGGGAAGCCGATCCGGAGAGGTGGAGGTCACTCGGCACGCCCGACGTGATCACGGTCCCCACCCGCCTACGATGAACCCATGAGCGCGCCCGACACGACCACCGAGACCGACCAGCCGGTCGAGGAGACGCGCAACTGGTGGCACCGCAGCCACCCGACGTTCGCGGCCCTCACCGGGTTCTTCTCCGGGATGCTGCTCGTCACCGCGCTCCCGGGTGGCTTCGCGGCGATCCTGCGGGTCGTGCTGCCCACCGACACCGCGGAGAAGCTGTTCCCGATCGTGCTCGTCGGGCTGGTGCTGCCGATCGTGCTGCTGGCCAAGCGCAAGACGCGGCGCTTCGGCATCTTCATGGTGATCGGGATGGTCCTCACCGCGCTCGTCGTGGCAGGCGTGGCGTCCCTGGTGGTCTATTTCATGGTCTACCTCGACGGTCGCTGAGTCGCCGTTTGCCCCGTCAGGGTGGGAGGATCGCGGAGCGATGTCTCACGAACCCATCAAG
>JBDSPC010000055.1:0-4494 GCA_039914485.1 Nocardioides sp. | reverse complement strand
CCGACAAGATCCGTGAGACGCCCGCGACCTCGACCTTCTGGGACTGGATGGGCCTGGCCCGCGACCGCGGGTGGGACTACCCGCTGGGTCTCATCGCCCCGGCCAACTTCGCGCTGCACGTCGCGCGATACATGCACGAGTTCGACGTCGAGCCCCAGCACCTGGCCCAGGTCGCGGTCAAGAACCACCACAACGCCGTCACCAACCCCGTCGCCCACCTGCGGTTCGAGGTCACGATCGAGAAGGTCCTCGCCGCACCGCGAGTCGTCGGACCGTTCGGTGTGCTCGACTGCACTCCGCAGAGCGACGGCGCCGCAGCGCTTATCCTCACGAGCGAGGACGTCGCCCGCGACTTCACCGACGCGCCGGTCTGGGTGCGCGGTGTCGGCCTGGGTCTCGACCGCGTCATGCACGCCCACAAGGCCGACATGACGACCTTCCCGGCCACGGTCCGAGCCGCGCGCGCCGCCTACGACATGGCGGGTATCGGCCCGTCCGACATCGACGTCGCCGAGGTGCACGACTGCTTCTCGGGTGTCGAGCTGATGGACTACGAGGATCTCGGCTTCTGCGACCGTGGCGAGGCCAAGAAGCTGATCTCGTCGGGCGAGACCGAGATCGGCGGACGTCTGCCGGTCAACCCCAGCGGCGGTCTCAAGGCCAAGGGCCACCCGCCGGGAGCCACCGGTGTCGCGCAATGCGTCGAGCTGTTCGAGCAGCTGCGCGGCGAAGCCGTCAACCAGGTCAAGGACCCACGCTGGGGACTGGCCCACAACATCGGCGGACCGACCGCGGTCGGCGCCGTCACGATCCTGGAGTCCTCGCATGTCTGACACTGCTCGCTGCGTCGTCGTCACGGGTGCCGGACAGGGCTTGGGGCGGTCGGTCGCGATGGCCTTCGCCGCCCAGGGCGACGCCGTCATGGTCTCCGACATCGACGGCGCCCGTGCCGCCTCCGTGGCCGACGAGATCATCGCGGCCGGCGGCACCGCCGCGTCTGCGCCCGCCGACGTCTCGTCCGAGCTCGATGTCATCGCGCTGGCCGATGCGGCGGTGTCACAGCTCGGAGTTCCGCGCGTCTGGGTCAACAATGCGGGCCTCACCCGGCCAGCCATGCTCCACAAGATGGAGGTCGACGACTTCGACCTGGTCTTGCAGGTGCACACGCGAGGCACCTTCCTCGGCACACGCGAGGCGGCCCGCCGCATGATCGCGGCCGACGTCGACGGTCTGATCATCAACGTCACCTCGTCGGCGGGTCTGCAGGGCACGATCGGGCAGATCAACTACTCGGCCGCCAAGGGCGCCATCACGGCCATGACGAAGTCATCGGCCAAGGAGCTGGCCCGTCGCGGCATTCGGGTCAACGCGATCGCACCGGTCGCGGCGACGCCGATGACCGAGAAGCTGCGCGTTGACGAGAAGCTGGCCGGCCGGTTCCTCGACTCGATCCCGCTCGGCCGCTTCGGCGAGCCCGACGAGATCGCCGCGGCGTTCACCTTCCTGGCGTCCGATGGAGGGGCCTACGTGACGGGGCAGGTGCTCTGCGTCGACGGCGGCCTCTACATGGCTAGCTGATGGACCTCGATCTCGAGCCTCGCGAGGCACAGTTCCAGCAGCGGCTCACCGAGTGGCTCGACCAGGTCGAGCTGCCCGAGGGGCTGCGTGACTACGGTGCCACGCCGACGGGCGACGACGTCCCCGCCGGTCGTGCGTGGCAGCGGGCGCTCGTCGATGGCGGATGGGCCGCCCTGTCGTGGCCCGAGCCGTACGGCGCCGGTGCCACGGTGGCCGAGCAGGCGATCTTCGCCGAGACGCTCGCTCGCCGGCACCTGCCTCGCCAGCTGAGCTTCGTGAGCATGGAGCTCGCGGGCCCCATCCTCATCTCGTTCGGCACCGAGGAGCAGAAGAAGAGCCTGTTGGAGCCGCTGCGCCGCGGCGACGAGGTGTGGTGTCAGCTGTTTTCCGAGCCGGGGGCCGGTTCCGACCTCGCGGCCATCTCGACCAAGGCCGTCGCGAGCGACGACGGGTGGCGCGTCTCGGGCCAGAAGGTCTGGACCAGCGGGGCGCACTACGCCCAGTACGGGCTGCTGCTGGCCCGCACGGACGCCAGCCAGGAGCGGCACCGTGGTCTCACCTGCTTCGCCGTGCCGATGGACCGCGAGGGCATCGAGGTGCGACCCATCTTGCAGATGGACGGGGAGTCCAAGTTCAACGAGGTGTTCCTTGACGACGTCGCCGTCGGACCGGACGACCTGCTCGGCGAGGTCGGCGGAGGCTGGATCGTGGCGATGTCGATCCTCGGTCGCGAGCGGCGCATGCTGGGCTCGCTGGCGATCGGGCTGAGCACCTCCCTGACCGATCTGCGGGCCGCCGCCGAGCAACGGGGCGTCGACGACGTCCCGTTCCGGCGACAGTGGGCCGAGCTGTGGTCGCGGGTGCAACTGCTGCGCTGGACGTGGTTCCGGCTGCTGTCGTCGGCCAAGGACTCGGCCACCGATCCGCGCATGTCGGTGCTCAAGCTGACATCGTCCGAGCTGCAGCAGGAGGTAGCGGGATTCGGGGCCGACGTGCTCGGGCGTGACTTCCTGGTCGGCACCGCCGGCGAGCCCTGGCGCCATGCGTTTCTCGCGAGCCACGGGGCGACCCTGGCCGGCGGGACCTCGGAGGTGCAGCGCAACATCCTCGGCGAGCGGGTGCTGGGGCTCCCGAGATGACTGCGCACCGCACGACCTGAACCCGCGATCACACCGCACGTCCCTCACGAACCGCCGCCGTCCCGGCCGGCACAGACAGGAGCAACGACCATGGGTGCCATCGACTACTGGTGCAACATCTTCACGGACGAGGGCATCAAGCAGACCTTCGAGGAGCCGCGCGAGGTCGCCGACGTCGTCGAGTGGTGGGGACTGAAGTTCACCGGCAAGACGGTCGACGAGTTCGTGGCCTACATGGACGCCGCCGATGTCGACGTCGCGATCATCCCGTCGGCCAAGATGGGGTCGTTCGACACCGGCCAGCTGATCTGGGACGTCAAGGAGGAGGCGGTCGTCGAGCTCATCGAGGCTGCCCCGGAGGGACGCCTGAAGGCGATGTTCGGCATCGACCCCCGCGAGGGCATGTCGGGCGTGCGTCGCTTGGAGGAGTGGCACAAGACAGGGCACTTCGTGGGTGCGCACCTGCACGCCTACGGTTTCAATCTGCCGGTCAACCACCGCCGGTTCTACCCGTTCTACGCCAAGTGCGCCGAGCTCGGTGTCCCGGTCACGATGCAGGTCGGCCACTCGGCCGAGCGCATGCCGTCGGCCATGGGCCGTCCCATCCTGATCGACGACATCGCGCTCGACTTCCCCGAGCTGAAGATCGTGGGCGCGCACACGGGCTGGCCCTGGGCCGAGGAACTCGTTGCCCTGGCCTGGAAGCACCGCAACGTCTACATCGGCACCTCCGCCCACCACCCCAGGTACTGGGACCCGGCTCTGGTCGCCTTCGCCAACACGCGCGGACGGGGCAAGGTGCTGTGGGGCACCGACTACCCCGTCATGGAGTACGGCGACGCCCTGGCGGCGATCGATGAGCTGGGCCTCAAGGACGCGGCCCGGGATCTCCTCAGGGGCGGCGCCGCCCGGCAGGTCTACGGGCTGGAATGACCTTCGTCACGTGTGGTGACAGGCGGCGACTACACATCGGCTGGATCCCTCGCCACGTACTATCATGTGCAGGAATGGCCGGTCCCCATCTCGGGAGCCGACCGAGACCATCCGCACTGAGAGGTCCTCTGATGACCGGATCAACACTGTCCGCGGGCTCGATGAAGTCCTCGCGCTCGATCAAGACGTCCGAGCGGGTGGCCCGCGAGCTGGTGAACCACATCGTCGACAACGATCTGGTCGAGGGCACCAAGCTGCCCAACGAGAAACAGCTCGTCGAGGTCTTCGAGGTCGGGCGCACCACGCTGCGCGAGGCCCTGCGCCTGCTGGAGACGCGCGGGGTCATCACGGTTCGCCCCGGGCCCGGCGGAGGCCCGATCGTGCGCCGGCCGCGGGGCGACGACCTGCGCGAGAGCCTGACGCTGATCCTGCAGTTCAGCGGCGGATCGCTGAAGGACGTGCTCGACGCCCGTACGGCCCTGGAGCCGATGATGGCCCGGCTGGCGGCAGACCGCATCACTGACGAGCAGGTCGACGAGCTGAACGCCAGTGTCGAGCGCATGCGCGACGGTTCCGACGACCACGACATCTTCCTGTCCGAGAACCAATTCTTCCACGCGAAGATCGCGGACATCACCGGCAGCGGCGTGCTGAGGGCGTTCAACGACACGCTCAAGTCGATCGCCGATGGCGTCGTGGTGGGCGTGGAGTACACGGCTCGCCGCCGGCTCGCCGTCGCAGCCGCGCACGAGAAGGTCGTCGAAGCCCTGCGCTCCCGCGACCCCGATGCCGCTGCCGAGGCCATGCGCGCCCACGTCGGCGAGGCCGGCGAGTTCTGGAACCG
>JBDSPC010000034.1:0-3109 GCA_039914485.1 Nocardioides sp. | reverse complement strand
CCGGAGTCGGCGTCAAGGACATCGAGCTCGTCCAGCAGGCGTTCGACATGAACGCCTTCCTGGCCGGCGACATCGACGCAGCCCAGGCGATGACCTACAACGAATATGCCCAGGTGCTCGAGACCGTCAACCCGGACACCGGCGAGCTCTACCAGCCCGACGACCTCAACGTCATTGACTGGAACGACGTCGGTTCGGCCATGCTCCAGGACGCCATCTGGGCCTCGACCGACCAGCTCGATGACGAGGCGTACGCCGACCAGACGGTCGCCTTCATCAAGGCCTCCATCAAGGGCTGGGCCTACGTCCGCGACAACCCCGAGGCGGGAGCCGAGGTCGTCACCGCGGCCGGTTCGCAGCTCGGCACCAGCCACCAGCTGTGGATGACCAACGAGATCAACAAGCTGATCTGGCCCTCCACCAACGGCATCGGCATCGTCGACGAGGCCGCGTGGGACCAGACGGTCGAGATCGCGCTCAACACCGAGAACGAGACCGGCGCGACCATCATCACCGACGCGCCGCCGGAGTCGGCGTACACGAATGAATACGTCGAGGAAGCCCTCGACGAGCTGCGTGCGGAGGGGGTCGACGTCGACGGCGCCGACTTCGCTCCGATCGAGGTCACCCTCAACGAGGGCGGCAACTGACCAACCCCGAGCGAGTCGGCGGTCGGGTGCTCAGGGGGCCCGCCCGCCGGCCCGCCGGATGAACTGCAGGAGGAGAAGGCACATGTCAGAAGATCTCGACCGCCGCACCGTGGAGCTGGACCGTGCGCACGTCTTCCACTCGTGGTCGGCGCAGGGAGCGCTCGCCCCGATGGTGGTGGCGGGCGGGCTCGGCTGCCGCGTCTGGGACCACGCCGGGAACGAGCTGCTGGACTTCTCCAGCCAGCTCGTCAACGTCAACATCGGCCACCAGCACCCGCGGCTGGTCGCGGCGATCCAGGAGCAGGCCGCGATCCTGACCACGATCTCCCCGCCGACCGCCAACCTCGCGCGCGGTGAGGCCGCGAAGCGGATCACCGACCTCGCGCCCGACGGCTTCACCAAGGTCTTCTTCACCAACGGTGGTGCGGACGCCAACGAGAACGCCATCCGGATGGCGCGTCAGTTCACGGGGCGCGACAAGGTCGTCTCGACCTATCGCAGCTATCACGGAAACACCGGTTCGGCGGTCGTGGCGACGGGCGACTGGCGGCGGGTGCCCAACGAATATGCCCGCGCGCACGTCCACGTCTTCGGGCCCTATCTCTACCGCTCCGAGTTCTGGGCGACCACGCCGGAGCAGGAGTGCGAGCGCGCGCTCCAGCACATGAGGCGGGTCGTCGAGGCGGAAGGCCCGGCCTCGATCGCCGCGATCCTGCTCGAGACCGTGCCCGGCACGGCGGGTGTGCTGATGCCCCCGCCCGGCTACCTCGAACGAGTGCGGGCGCTGGCCGACAAGCACGGCATCATGCTCATCCTCGACGAGGTGATGGCCGGGTTCGGCCGCACGGGTGACTGGTTCGCCTTCGATGCCTACGACGTCGTCCCCGACCTGATCACGTTCGCGAAGGGCGTGAACACCGGCTACATCCCGGTCGGCGGCGTGGTCATCTCCGACCCGATCGCCGCCCACTTCGACGACATCGTCTTCCCGGGCGGGCTGACCTACAGCGGGCATCCGCTCGCGATGGCCTCGATCGTTGCCTCGATCGACACCATGGCCGAGGAGGGGATCGTCGACAACGCTGCTCGGGTCGGCCGCGACGTACTCGCTCCGGGTCTTGCGGAGCTTGCCGACAAGCACGCTCTCATCGGCGAGGCGCGCGGCAGGGGCGTCTTCTGGGCGCTCGAGCTGGTCGCCGATCCCGAGACGCGGGAACCCGTTCCCGCAGCCGTGATGGGTCGCGCCAAGGCCCTGCTGCTCGAGCGGGGACTGCTGCCCTTCCTGGCCGACAACCGCATCCACGTGGTGCCACCGTGCGTGGTCACCGACGACGAGGCCAACACCGCGCTGGCCATCTACGACGACGCCTTCACCCTGCTCACCAAGGAGCTCCAATGACCAATGAACTGCCCGTCCTCGACCACTGGATCGACGGCGCCGCGAGCGCCGGATCCTCCGACCGGATGGGAGATGTCTTCGATCCCGCGCGCGGGGTCGTCCAGAAGCATGTCCGCTTCGCGTCGGCCGCCGACGTCGACAACGCCGTCGCCGTCGCGCGGAAGGCCTTCTCCTCCTGGGGCCAGGCCTCGATCGCCAAGCGCCAGACGGTGATGTTCAAGTTCCGCGAGCTGCTCAACAGCCGGCAGGACGAGCTGGCCGCGATCCTCACCTCCGAGCACGGCAAGGTGCTCTCCGACGCCGGCGGCGAGATCGCGCGCGGGCTCGAGGTGGTGGAGTTCGCCTGCTCGCTGCCGCACCTCATCAAGGGCTCGATGTCGGAGAACGTCTCGACCGACGTGGACGTCTATTCGACCAAGCAGCCGCTCGGCGTGGTGGGCGTGATCAGCCCCTTCAACTTCCCGGCCATGGTGCCGATGTGGTTCTTCCCGATCGCGATCGCGACCGGCAACTGCGTCATCCTCAAGCCGAGCGAGAAGGACCCGTCGGCCGCCAACTGGATGGCCGAGCTGATGGCCGAGGCCGGCCTGCCGCCCGGGGTCTTCAACGTCGTGCACGGCGACAAGGAGGCCGTCGACGCGATCCTGACACACCCCGACATCGCATCGATCTCGTTCGTCGGCTCGACCCCGATCGCGCGGTATGTCTACGAGACGGGCACCGCCCACGGCAAGCGCGTCCAGGCCCTCGGCGGCGCCAAGAACCACATGCTGGTGCTGCCCGACGCCGACCTCGACCTGGTCGCCGACTCGGCGGTCAACGCCGGCTTCGGCTCAGCCGGTGAGCGCTGCATGGCCGTCAGCGTCATCCTCGCCGTCGACTCCGTCGCCGACCCGCTGATCGAGAAGATGACGTCGCGGATGGCCACCCTCAAGATCGGCGACGGCACCCGGGGCAACGACATGGGGCCGCTCATCACCCGCGAGCACCGCGACAAGGTCGCCGGCTACGTCGACATCGCGGCCTCCGACGGCGCCAGCGTGGTCGTCGACGGTCGCGG
>JBDSPC010000014.1:0-8368 GCA_039914485.1 Nocardioides sp. | reverse complement strand
ACGAAGCCGTAGACGGCGACGGTGATGAAGAGCGCGACCACGATCAGGATGGCGGCGCGCGTGATGAAGCCCGCGTCGGGCGAGGAGTCCACGACCTCCTTGAGTGCGATCACCATGATCTCGGCGGAGAGGATGAAGTCGGTGCGGATGGCGCCGGCGACCGTCTCCTTCTCGTGCTCGGGCGACATCTCGCCCTTGGTGGCCAGCTCCTCCTCCGCCTCCTCGGCCTGCTGGTCGTGGCCGGAGATCTTGACCCAGATCTTCTCGGCGCCCTCGTAGGCGAGGAACGTGCCGCCGAAGATGAGCAGGATCGGCAGCAGCCACGGTGCGAACTGACTGAGGATCAGCGCCGCCGGCAGGATGAAGAGCAGCTTGTTGCGCAGCGAGCCGATCGCGATCTGCTTGATGATCGGCAGCTCGCGCGCGGCGGCGGAGCCCTCGAGGAACTGCGGTGTGACTGCCGTGTCGTCGACCACCACACCGGCCGCCTTCGCGCTCGCGCGACCGGCAGCAGCGCCGATGTCGTCGACCGATGCGGCCGCCAGCTTCGCCATCGCTGCCACGTCGTCGAGGAGGGCGAAGAGTCCTCCGGCCATCAGGCGATCTCCCTCACGTCAGTCACGCGCGCAGCCTATCGACCGATCAGTCGTCGACGAGTCCGAGGCGGAGATACTCGGCGGCGTAGGTGCCCTGCAGCATGAGGGACGCATAGCGCGCCACCTCGGTCTCCGCATCCGTGGTCATCGTCTCGGTGCGTACGCCGCGGCTCTCGGCCGCCGCCTTGAGCCGGCCGCGCTGCTCGCGGACGACCGGATCGTCGGCGCCGTCGTCGAGGACCACCAGCAGCGGTCGCAGGTCTCCCCCGTCGTCGGCGAACGGGTCGGCGAAGACGTCACGCTGGCGGGCCGCCTCGAGGAGGGGAAGCAGGTGCTCGGCGTCGGCCGCGAGTGCGCCACGACCGCTCGAGCGGCGCAGGGACTCGGCGACCCGGCGCGCCGCGCGCGCGGCGAGCACCGAGCCGCCCCACACGATCGGGGTGGCGTCGGCGAGGGCGATGGCCAGCATCTTGGCCGGGTTGACGGCCAGGTCGCGGTGCGGCGAGCACGACAGCGCCACCTCGTCGAGGGCGGTGGCCACGCTGTCGGCGTCCGCACGCGGGCCCAGCCCGACCTGCTCGAGGTAGTCGAGCATCACCACGGCGGTGGCGAGCTGGTCGCCGGTCACGGTCGGCAGGATGGTCGTGTAGCGACCGGCGGCATGGTCGGCGACCAGGGAGGTCGGCGGGCAGGCGACGACCACTTGCGCGCCGCGGCGTACGGCCTCGGCGACGGCCGACGCGGAGCCGGTGTCGGAGCCCTCGGGCGCCAGCATCACCACGAGGTCCAGGCTGCCGGCCCAACCGGGCAGAGCCGGACCGGGCCACGCCACGAACGGGACGGGGCACCACGGCTCGAGCACGGCGCGCAGCAGGCGCGAGTCCGGGCCGGCGGCGATCACGGCTCGCGGTCGAGATGCCGCCTTGTCGCGCTCGATCGCCTCAGCGGT
The DNA here is from genome assembly GCA_039914485.1 of Nocardioides sp. Taxonomy (GTDB): domain Bacteria; phylum Actinomycetota; class Actinomycetes; order Propionibacteriales; family Nocardioidaceae; genus Nocardioides. Next base: position 6,823 of record JBDSPC010000014.1, on the reverse strand, counting down.
GGCGGCCTCGGCGTCGTGCGACTCGCGGCGCACGCGCGCGCCGCTCTCCGCGAGGGCACGCAGGCGGACGTCGATCGAGGCGAGCGCGCGCTCGTCGTCGAGACGGGACTCGTCGAACCAGGACGCCATGACGCCTCCCTCAGCCGGGCTTGCGCGCCTCGTCGACGAGCAGGACGGGGATGTCGTCGCGGACGGGATAGGCCAGGCCACATGCCGTACACACGAGCTCTTCGCCCTGGGCCTTCAGGTCTCCGTGGCAGTCGGGGCAGACGATGATGTCCAGCAGACCCTGGTCGATGTTCATGAGGCACTCCTGATGATGGTGAGGATCTCGTCGCGCACGCGCTGCATGGTCGCACGGTCGCGACCCTCGGCGTTGAGGCGCAGCAGGGGTTCGGTGTTGGACGGGCGGACGTTGAACCACCAGTCGTCGTGGCTCACGGTCAGCCCGTCGAGGCGGTCGGTGGTGACGCCGTCGGCGTCCGTGAACTGCTTCTCGATGCCGTCGACGATGCTGGCCTGGTCGTCGACCGTGGAGTTGATCTCGCCACTGACGACATAGCGTTCGTACGCCGCCATCAGCCCGCTCAACGGCTGGTCGGTCTCCGCCAGGGCGGCCAGGGCGTGCAGCGCCGCAAGCATGCCGGAGTCGGCCTTCCAGAAGTCGCGGAAGTAGAAGTGGCCGCTGTGCTCGCCGCCGAAGATCGCGCCCGTCTCGGCCATCGTGGCCTTGATGTAGGAGTGACCCACCCGCGTGCGGACCGGCTGGCCGCCGAGCTCGGTCACGATCTCGGGGACGGCCCGGCTGGTGATCAGGTTGTGGATGATCGTGGAACCGGGCTCCTTGGCGAGCTCGCGGGCGGCGATGAGGGCGGTCAACGTGGAGGGGCTCACCGCATCTCCTCGCTCGTCGACCAGGAAGCAGCGGTCGGCGTCGCCGTCGAAGGCCAGGCCGATGTCGGCTCCCTCGGCGAGCACGCGCTTCTGCAGGTCGACCAGGTTGGCCGGCTCGATCGGGTTGGCCTCGTGGTGGGGGAAGGTGCCGTCGAGCTCGAAGTACATCGGCACGACCTCGACGAGGTCCTCCCCCAGCCGATCGAAGACGGTGGGTGCCGTCAGGCCGGCCATGCCGTTGCCGGCATCGATGACGACCTTGAGCTTGCGACCGGTGACCGGGGCGAGGGACAGGAGGTGTGCGGCGTACGCCTCCAGGACGTCCTGCTGGGAGACGCTTCCGACGTGTGCGGCGGGCCGGTGGTCGCCGCGCGCGACCGACGCTGCGATGTCGGCGAGGCCGGTGTCGCTGCCGACCGGGGTGGCGCCGGCGCGGCACATCTTCATGCCGTTGTACTGCGCCGGGTTGTGGCTGGCGGTGAACATCACGCCCGCGTGACCCAGGCTGCCGGACGCGAAGTAGAGCTGGTCCGTCGATGCCAGCCCGATCATGATCACGTCGGCGCCGGCCGCCGTCGCGCCCTTCGCGAACGCGCCGGCCAGCTCGGGCGAGCTGGGCCGCATGTCGTAGCCGATCACGATCGTCGGTGCCCCGATCACCTCGACGAACGCGGCCCCGGTCGCGTGGGCCAGCTCCTCGTCCAGCTGGTCCGGGACCGTGCCACGGACGTCGTAGGCCTTGAAGATCGCACTGATGTTGGCAGGGTCCAGCGTGCTGGAGCTCGTTGGCATGGGAGAAGCGTAGTCAGGGCGCCGGCCCCTCACTCGTCGGGCACGACGTGCTCGGCGCTCTCCCCGCTGGGTGGGGCCAGGACCTGGCCGTCGACGAGGTAGTCGACGATGAACGTCGTCGTGCCCGGTGGCACCTCGAGCAGGTAGTAGGTCCCGCCCTCGTGCTCGAAGGTCTCGACGTCACTCGGTCCCTGGCCCAGGTCGGCCCGGACCTCGTCGACGTCCGGGTGCAGGGCACCCATCCAGAGCATCCCGTCGCCGACGACGATGCCGCCGTCGGAGAAGTACGTGTCCTGCGGCGGGCTGTCGCTCCGTGTCGGAGCGCAGCCGTTCGCCGTCGGCTCCCCGAAGACGGCACCGGACGTGTTCCACTCCTGGCCGACGAGGTTGTTCTCCTCGGCGATCAGCTCGATGCCGGACGGACTGCCCTCGCAGCCCTCGACCGCGCGACCGTCGACGACCCAGTAGCGCTCGCCGTCGATGCTGTCGCTGATGATCGGGTTCGGCGGCGGGATCTCGTCGACGTACTCCGGGCCGAAGTTCACGATGGCGGCCGCGGCCAGCGGGATCGCAGCGATCCCGATTCCGACACCGGTCAGGAGGCGACGCTTGCGGCTCCTGGTGGTCCTCACCGGTGCGTGTGTCGGCTCGTCGTGCACCGTGGCGGCAACGGCGGCGAGGGTACGGCGCAGGTGCTGGTCCAGCTCGAGATCGGTCTTCATGGCAGGGCCTTCCGGAGTCGGGCGAGTGCGCGGCGCAGGTCGGAGCGGACCGTGCTCGCGGGGCGGTCGAGGAGGTGGGCGATCTCCACGAGGGACAGGTCCTCGTAGTAGTGCAGGACGACGACCTTCCGTTGCGTCGCCGGCAGGCCACGCACCAGCGCCCAGGTCTCGTCGAGCTCCGCGATCTCGGTGACGGGCTCCGGCTGTGGCTGTTGTCGCAGCCGGCGACGGAACTCGCGTCGGTAGCCGTCCTTGGCGAGGTTGACGACGCTGCGGCGCAGGTAGGCCGGCGGGTCGTCGATCGTGTGCCAGCGCGGCTGCGCCGAGGCGAACGCGCTCTGCACGACGTCTTCAGCCGTCTCGCGCGAGCCGGTCAGCATGAAGGCGAGTCGGAGCAGCGGCAGCCGCAGCTCGCGGTAGGTCTGCTCGAGCACCGGCGTCTCCGAGTCGCTCAGTTCCAGGTGGGTCACACCCCCTATGTCGTTCAAGGGAGGCCCAGCGTTGCACCTCGGAGCGCGTGGTCAGCCGCCGAGGACCTGGCCCACGGCGTCGGCCGCCTGGTGCGGCCGGGTGAGCGCGGCCCGACGACCGCCACCCGCGGCCGCCAGCGCACGCGAGGCGGTCCTCGACTCGTCGGTGTCGGCGAGGTCGAGCACGTGCACCCGCGCACCGGTCCGCCCGGCTGCCGCGGCGACCGGCAGTGGGTCATGCCCGGCCGTCGCCAGGCCGTCGGTCAGGACGAGCAGGACCCGTCGCGGCGAGCGGGCGCGTGCGGCCTGGTCGAGGCCGGCGCGCAGACCGTGTGCCAGGTCGGTCGTCCCACCGCCACGGACGTCGAGGAGTGCGTCGAGCGTGTCGCCCGGATCATTCGACGCGCCGATGGGACGCAGCACCAGTACGTCGCGGGCGAACGTGAGCACGGCCAGCTCGTCATCCGCGCGCAACCGGGCGGCCACGGCCCCGGTGGTGAGGACCGCGGTGGCCAACCTGGAGCCGGCCACGGATCCGGAGGCGTCCACCAGCAGGACGTACGCATGACCGCGGCGACGCCAGTCGCGGGTGCGCAGGTCCTCGCCTCGCAAGCGGGGCGTCACATCGAGTCGGGCGAGAGTCGCGTCGAGATCCAGGTCGCCCGCCGACGGGTCCGTGACCGTCTCCAGCCGAGGGCGGCCCGACGGCGACCGCCCGGCGCTGGCCGAGGGTCGCAGCGCGAGGGTGCGTGCGAGTCGGCGGGCGGCGGCACGCACCGTCCGGTCGGTGGCGCGGGTCAGGTCGGCCAGCAGTGCGATGGCGGAGTCGGCATCGTCGCGCAGCATGGCGGCGAGTGCCTGCTCGTCGAGCTCGCCCGTCCGCGGCGAGACCCGGCCCAGGCCGGGGTGACGGGCGACGAGCTCGGCGCGACCCGTGGTGCGGGCGGACTGGCGACGCAGCTCCTCCGCGACGGCCTGGGGGTCGGTCAGCACCCGGGGTGGCGCCGGGCTGAACGGCGAGCCGCCCGGCACGGTGCCGGGCGTCAGGCTTTTCCCGCCTCACCGTCCCCGCAGGGCTTCTCCTCTGCGGAAGCCGACGCTGCCCAGAGCTCGGCCACCACATCCTCGACCGTCCGGTCACAGCCCTCGGCCAGGACCACGCGACCGGACAGGGCAGTCAATGCGGCGTCGAGCCCGGTGCGGTCGGTGGCCACCTGCTCGTCGCGAACCTCGGCCAGCTGGTCGGCGACCAGCACGAGGTCGATGGCCCCGCGCACCGACGCCCCAACACGGAGGTCGACGTGCGAGCGGCTGGCGCGCGCCGTACGCACTGCTCGGGTCACCAGTGCCGCGTCACCTCGTGTCTGCGCGACCACCACCGCGACCTCGTGGTCGAAGTCCTGGTAGCCCATGCCGACCCGGCAGGTGCGGTCGTAGAGGGCGGGACTCAGCCGACCGGTGCCGACCTGGTCGTACGGATTCATCGCGGCCACCAGCCGGAACGTCGACGCCGCCTCGACCGTGCCGAACCTCGGCACGTGGGTGCGCCCCTCCGACAACACGCCGAGCAGCACGTTGAGGGTGTCCTCCGGCACGCGGTTGAGTTCCTCGAGGTAGAGCAGCCCGCCGACGGTCATCGCCCGCACCAGCGGGCCGGGCACGAAGTTGTCGGGCCGGTAGTCCTCGGTGAGCACGCGCGACGGGTCGTGGTGGCCCACCAGCCGGGCAGGTGTGAGGTCGGCGTTGCCCTCCACCAGGACCAGCGGCACACCGGCGCCGTCCGCCAGCGCGCGGAGCAGGGTGGTCTTCCCGGTGCCCGGCGGACCCTCCAGCAGGACGTGCCTGCCCGCCGCGAGCGCCGCGGCGACCACCTCGCTCTCCCGCACCCGGCCGACGACGGTGCCCGAGGCCGACGCGAGCATCGCGCGGACGGCCAGGCCGACCGGTCGGCCGTCCACGGTGCCGGCGCCGCTCAGTAGACGATCACGCCGCGCAGGTTGGTGCCTGCGTGCATGTCCTCGTAGCCCTGCGCGATCTCGTCGAGCGCGTAGGTCTTGGTCACGAGCTCGTCGAGCTTGAGCCGGCCGTCGGTGTAGAGCTGCAGCATCTTGAGGATGTCGCTCCTGGGGTTGGAGGCGCCGAACAGCGAGCCCTGGATGCGCTTCTGGAAGAGGGTGATGTCGGCGAGTGAGACGGGTGCGCCGACATCGGCGATGTTGCCCAGCCCGGTCACCACGACCGTGCCGGCCTTGCGGATCGAGGCCATCGCCTGTCCGAGGTGCTCACCCTTGGTGACGCCGACGGTGATGATGGCCGAGTCGGCCCCCTGTCCGTTGGTGAACGACTGCGCGAGCTCCGTGGCCTCCTCCATCGTCTCCACCGCATGCGTGGCGCCGAACTCCTGCGCCTTCTCGCGCTTGAAGGCCACCGGATCGACGGCGATCACATTGGTCGCACCCGCGTGCGCGGCCCCTTGTACGGCGTTGATGCCGATGCCGCCGATGCCCATCACGACCACGGTCTGGCCAGGCCTGACCTCGGCGGAGTTGACGGCCGAGCCCCAACCGGTGCCGACTCCGCACCCGACCAGGCACGCCTTCTCCAGCGGGATCTCGTCGGGGATCTTGATCGCGGAGTCGACCGCGACCGTGGTGATCTCGGCGAAGGTCGAGATGCCACACATCTGACCGACCGGCTGCCCGTCCATGCTGAGCCGGAAGCTGGTGAGGTCATCCCAGCGGGAGCCGGCGAGCAACCCGGCACCGAGGTCGCACAGGTTGGACATGCCGCGCGCACACCACGTGCAGTGCCCGCAGGCGGGCAGGAACGAGAAGACGACGTGGTCGCCCTCCTTCCATCCCGGCGTGTTGGGACCCACGGCGCTCACGACACCTGAGCCCTCGTGCCCACCGCAGAAGGGATAGACGCCCACCGGGATGTCACCCGTGGCGACGTGGTCGTCGGAGTGGCACAGCCCCGACGCCGTCATCTGCACCTGGAGCTCGCCCTGCCTCGGGTCGTCCACCTCCAGGTCGACGACCTCGTAGGTGCCGGGAGCCTCCTTGATCACCGCGCCGCGTGTCTTCACGATTCCTCCTGAAGTGGTGCCGCGGCCTACGGGTTTGGCCGCCGTCTGCCTTCCGACGCTAACCACGCGAAGGGTCGTTCGGACCGTCCAGTTGGAGAGGTCCGCCTGCCCGGTCGCCCAGTGACGGCACTCGATCCCTTCCATCCGGTCGCTACTGTCCGGACGTGATCATCTGGATCAACGGCACCTTCGGATCGGGCAAGACGACCATTGGAACGGTGCTGGCGGACCGCGTGACACACCTGCGAACGTTCGATCCGGAGTGGGTCGGCTACATGCTCCGGAACAACCTCCCCGACCACGGCGTCACGGACTTCCAGCAGTTCGAGTCCTGGCGGAGGCTCGTCCCTGTCGTCGCCGACGAGATCACTCGGAGTACGGGCCAGACTCTGGTGGCGGTCCAGACCGTGCTCGACGAGACCTACTGGAACGAGCTCGAGGCCGGCCTGGCCGACTTGGGTCACGAGGTCTTCCACGTCGTCCTTGAAGCGGATGAGGGCATCACCCGGAAGCGGATCGAGGCGGATGAGGTCGAGACGACGGCTCTGCAGTGGCGGCTCGACCATCTGCCCACCTACGCCGCCTCTCGACCGTGGCTGGTCGCGCGGGCCCATCTGCTCCTCGACACGACGGCGCTCACGCCACGCGACGCGGCCGAGCACATCTGGAAGGCCGTGACCGAACGCGCTGGGCAAGTCTGATCCGAGTCCGCGGCTTCGGACGTGCCTGTGACCCCGCAGCTGTCTTGCTCGCGGGGTGTGGGGCGGCGTGGTCAATGGCCGGGCGGGTAGGCAGCAACCTCCTCAACCGCCGGGCAGGTGCGGGATCGGCCAGGCGGGATCGGGCGCGAAGTCCTC
>JBDSPC010000507.1:0-14868 GCA_039914485.1 Nocardioides sp. | reverse complement strand
CGATGCGGCGCATCTGCCGCGATTCCGGTGCTGCGTGCCGCGCATGATGTCCGCCAATGGGTGCGAGCTCCTGACCGAAGATTGTGGCTGCCGCTCGGTCTGACACCGAACTGCGACCGATGCTATCCGGACTGGAGTGGCTTGGGCGCAGCACGATCTTCACGCCCCATGGCGACCGCTTGCAACCTGAGCCTCTAAATCGGAGGCAAGTCACGCTGCGGCATCTAATGGTCGCGACTGATCATCGCGGCGATCTGGTCGCCTTCGTGGACCTCGAGCGAGCATCCGAGTCCGTCCAGTACGAGGCGCACCAATCGCGCCACCCGCCCGAGATCGGCAGCCTGGCCGGCCGCCGAGAGTGCGCGAAGGCAATACGCGGCAAGCTCGTCTGAACTGACATCTACCCGCACAATGTCCTCCGCGGCAGCCTCATCGATCAGGTCGGCGAAGACTTGACGCAGGCGGTGCTCAGCCTCCGCCACCTGAGGGTCTCGATGGACGAGCGAACTGACGTCAACTGAGGAGTGTCGTCCCCGGTGGAAGCAGATCGACGCATAGGCGCGAAGGACTGCCACCAGCCGGGACCCCACCGGGCCGGAGCCAGCGCGCAGTTCGTCGAGGGACTGCAGGTGACCCTCAACATGCTGCGCATGGTGCGCGATCAGGATCGACTCCACATCGATGAAGTACTTGTACAGCGTGGCCCGACCGATTCCGGCGGCCTTCGCCACCTGAGACATAGTCAGCGAGAGGGGGCCGGTTTCCTCCGCCAGTTGCCAGGCTGCCTCGGTGATGGCATCGCGGACCGCTCGACGATGACCGTCGATCGACTCGTCCCACAACTTAGGCACACAACAAACGTACAACTTGTCACGGTCGGGGACAACTTGTATCGATGCAATACAGTTTGTCTCGAACCTCCGCCCCGTGTCCGCCCACCGAGGAGACAACCATGACCGGCAGTGCAACAGATCCAAGAGGCGACCGCTCACCCGACGCTCCTCCTGGACGCCCCCACTGGGTTGAGACTCTGGCAATCGGCGTGTTCGTCGCCGTGGTTGTGTTGGTGCTGGTGCTGCTGCTCGTCGGGGGCGAGCACGGGCCAGGGATGCACTGCGGATGATGTCACCGCGGTTCCGGAAGCTGATGTTGACGGTCCATGTGGCCGCCTCCGTCGGCTGGCTCGGCGCGATCGCGGCGTACATCGCACTCAACGTTCCGGCCCTGGCCAGTGATGACGAACAGACGGTCAGGGCGGCATACCTGATGATGGACGTCGTCATGCGCTACGCCCTGATCCCCCTGGCGGCCACCGCGCTCGCGACCGGGATCGTCCAGGCGCTCGGGACTCCCTGGGGTTTGTTCCGCCACTACTGGGTGACCATCAGCCTGGCCCTTACCACGCTCGCTTTCGTGATCCTCGTGCTGCACCTATCGGCCGTCGAGGACATGGCCACCGTCGCCGCTGATCCCAAGGCGGATGTCACCCACCTCGGCGGCGATCTGTTCCACTCGATCGGCGGATTGGGCGTGCTCGCGGTCCCGCTCACCCTGAACATCTACAAGCCGCGGGGGCTGACGCGGTACGGCTGGCGACGCGCACGGAAGCAACTCGTGCACGCTTCACGCACGTGACAGACATCTCGGCGGTGTAAGGGGAAGTCCAGTGCCGAGGCGTCTGCGGTCAAGCGCATGCCCACACCGATCCCGCTGCGGGGCAAGCCACGCATGCTTCTCGCAACCGTGGTGTGAACCCTCCTCACCCTTGGCTTCTTCGTGATGCACGGGGCCGGCTCGCGCAGTACGACGGCTCACGCCTCTGCCCCGGTCGTCAACGGACTCGGGATGGCGGCGGGTGACGGCGGACATGCGGGTCATCATGACGCGGCACCCGGCGGTGGCCCGGACCAGGACTCCGATGACGACCATGAATCAGATGCAGACGGCCGCGCTGGCGCCTGCCATCGCGGCCGCGCATCCGGGTCACGGCGAACGGCAGGTGCACACGGATGCCAGCGACCCAGCTGCTGCTCACGAATCGACCACCGATTCCGGCTTGCCGACATCAAGCATGTTGATGGCCGCCTTGAGTCTGGCAGTAATCGCAAGGCTCTCCTGTAGCTTCTCTTGAGGCGGCCGCGCCGAGTTCTGCTCTTCACGCGGCCGATCGCCATGGCCTTCGTTGCCGCGAGACCAACCGGTCGCCGCGAACGCGATCCGCCCTGCCTGTACCAGCTGTCGGTTCTGCGGACCTGAGGAGCGAACCGGCAACGGTTCCGAGCCGTTGGCCGGACGTTCACCATGCCCGCCAAACCTCAGCTCACAGGAGAAACCCATGCTCAAGAAATTCACCCTGCTCGCGACCCTGCTCGCGACCCTGTCAGTGTTGGCCGCCTGCAGCAACGACGACGACACTTCTGCGCACGAGACGCAGACCGCCTCGAGCGGCGAGGAGTTCAACACGCCGACGTCAGTTCGCGACCGACATGATCCAGCACGACGCCCAAGCCTTGGCGATGGTCGACCTGACTTTGGGTCGCCAGCTCGCCCCGGAGATTGAACAACTGGCCGAGGACTTACTGATGGCCCAAGGCCCCGAGATCGAGCAGATGACTGACTGGCTCACCGACTGGGACGAGCCAATACCGGAGACCATGCGCGACCACGCCAACGCACACGGCGACGGCGAGATGGAGATGGACTCCGACATGCCGGGGATGATGTCGGGCCAACAGATGGCTGAACTCGAGGCTGCCAAGGGTGCGGAGTTCGAGCGGATGTGGTTCGAGATGATGATCGAGCACCACGAAGGCGCGATCGAGATGGCCCAGGGCGAACAGGCCGAGGGCCATAACGTGGAAGCCATCGACTTGGCCGAGAACATCGAGTCGGCACAGCAGGACGAGATCTCGACCATGGAGACCCTGCTCGGGTCATGACCGCCCTGTGGGGCCGGCCGCTACAGGTCGGCCGGCCCCGCCACACATTTGTGGATGGACCTGTCATCATGCGTTTCACATCTTTTGCGCGGAGCTCTGGGCGTCTCGGCAGCATTGTTTCTGGCAGCTGGCTGCGCCAACACTCCCAACGACAAGGCGGTTGCCAGATCCGATGCACTGGGTCATATCCACGGACTCGGGGTCGATCCGGCGACGGCACCCCCCTCAACGCGGCTACACACTTCGGCGTCTTTCGTGTCGGCGACGATGGTTCGCTGGCCGGGTAGCCGATCGCTGGCAGGACACCATGTCGTTAACGGTCATCGGCCCGGGGCACTTTCTGGGCAGTGGGCGCCCGGACCTCCGCGAGGACCTGCCCTCCCACCTCGGGATGATCGAGTCCAGTGACACGGCTCAGTCCTGGTCAATCCTCTCTCTCGGAGGCGAGGCAGACTTCCATGCCCTCGACCTCTCCGGCGATCGCGTCTACGGGACGACGCGACCACAAGCCGGATCATGACCACCACTGACCGAACGAGCTGGACCACGATCGCAACCGGGCCGGTCGTCGACGTGGCGGCCGACCCCGTCGACTCCAACCGGGTCATCGCTTCAGCGCTGGCCGGCAAGCTTCGCTTTACTCTCTTGGCTCGCCCGAGCCGACCGTTCTTGAGGATTCCCCGCGCGTGGTCCATCTGGAGTGGCCGGCCAAGGGCGTTCTTGTGGGAGTAACCGCAGTCGGACACGTGTATAGCAGCGATGACGCCGGGGCGTCGCGGATCAGCGCGGGCAGGGTGCCAGGAAACCTGGTCGCATTCGATGCTAAAGAAGAGGAATGACACGCACCAGTGCCAAGCGGCATACCCAACGCTCAGCAGGATCGGCACGTTGCGCCGCCGGGTCTCGGTGAACGCCTCGGGGCTCCACTGCCCTGCCCCCGACTACCTCGAGGACGAGCTCAACGCATTTGTCCTGGCCGGGATCGACGGGTTCTTCACCGACAACCCGACCGTCAGAGCCCGGGTCGCGCAGTAGCCCGACCAGCAACTGACCCATGCCCCGCGAGGCAGATCGCGCGGCGTGCGTTCAGAACGCGGTGTAGCCGCCGTCGACGGGGAGCACCGCCCCGGTGACGTACGACGACTCCGAGGAGGCGAGGAACAGGACAGCGTCGGCGATCTCCTCGGGGGTGGCGAGGCGTTGGAGCGGGATCTGGGACTCACGTTCGCGGCGGTAGGCCCCGGGGTCGGGCCGCCGTTGGAACGACGCTTCGATGATCGGGGTGGCGGTCAGGCCGGGAGCGACGACGTTGACGCGGATGTTGCGCGCGGCCCATTCGATCGCCGCGCCCTTGGCGAGCATGATCAGGCCGCCCTTGGCGGCCGAGTACAGCACTTCCTCGGGTTTGCCGACCATGCCGAGCCGTGAGCCGACGCAGACGAAGGAGCCTCCTGAGGCTGGCATCAGCGGCGCAAAGTGCTTCATCACCAGGAACGCGCTGAGGAGGTTGCTGTGGAGCACGTTCTTCGCGTCCTCGTACGCCATCTCCGTCAGCGGGCTGCTGACCTGTAGGCCGTGGTTGATGACGACCACGTCGACCGAACCGAAGGCGTCGGCGGCCTGCTGAGCCAAGCTGGCGACGAAGGACTCGTCGTTCATGTCTCCCGGGAGGTAGAGGTCGTCAGGCCGGGCGGAGTCGAGCTTCTCCCTGCGACCGGTCAGAAGCAGGCGCGCGCCCTCACGGCGGAATTTAGAGCTCACAGCCTCTCCGATCCCGCTGCTGGCGCCGGTGACCAGCGCTGTCACGTTCTCGAGTCTCATCTCAGTTTCTCCTGGTGGGTATGGATGGGCTCTTGGGGCAGGCGCCGTGTGGGCGGCTGCATCGTGGTCTTTCAGCTGAGGAGCCCACGGGCGGCGACCGGCCACCGCTCGAGCAACGTGCCGTCGGTGTCGGTCACGAGCAGCTCCTCGAAGCTGGCCACCACTGGACACACGTGGTTGGGCACCACCGGGACAACCGTGCCGACGTGCGGACACGATTCGCCTGCGGGCACGGCCATGAACCCGTGGTACTCGTTGAGCTTCGCAAGGACCGCCTTGCTGCCGGCGATGCCGCCATACCCCTTCTCCGGGTTGCCTTCGCGGCCCATGGCCTTGGTGCCGACGTCGAGGATCACCTGGTCGGGGACCCAGTCGCTGACCACGGTGGCGGCGACGAAGAGTGCGATCTGGTCCTCGTCACAGGCGCCGAGCCGGGTGTTGTCCAGGTCGCAGAACACGTACTCGCCGGGACGGATCTCGGTGATCGGGCTTCTAGTCGAGAACGCGACCGTGGGCGTCGAGCCCGCGCTGACTACCTCGGGGGTCACCCCGACACCAGCGAGGCTGCGCACCGCGGCGCTCAGCGCCGCCTCCTGGTCCTGCGCCGCGGGCTCCCGCGAACCCGGCCCAGCGCTGCCCTGCCCCGGATAGGTGTAGACCCCGGCCGGCACCAGCCCGCGGCTGCGGGCAGCCCGTGCGAGGTCACCGGCGGCCTCAGGCGGCGCTCCGGACCGGCGAGCACCGCAGTCGATCTCGACCACCACCTGGAGCCGGTCCGGCTCGTCCCCCATCGCGTCGGCCAGGGCGTCGATCGCCGCAACGTTGTCCACGCCCACCCGCATGCGGGCGGTCTGCGCCAGATTGCGGATCCGCGTTCCCTTCGTGCCCGAGGGCCAGACCGGGTAGGCGAGGAAGATGTCATCGAAGCCTGCCCCGGCGAACACCTCCGCCTCACCGACATTACCCGCGGTGATCCCGACCGCCCCCGCGTCGACCTGGCGTCGGCCGACCTCGACGCACTTGTGCGTCTTGACGTGCGGTCGCAGGTCCAGATCGTGCTGCGTGGCGAAGGCCTGCATCCGGTCGATATTGCGCTGCATGACGTCGACCAGCACGATCGGCATGGGGGTGTCCACGCGATCGACCAGGCGGTCGAGAACTCGTTGAAGCCGGTGCACGGTGCACTCCTGACGCTCGAAAGAGGGTTGGGGTTGAAGGGTTCAGGTCCTACACGCCCGTGCAGATCATCTGGATCTCCACAGGAGTGTTCGCCGGCAGCCCGGCGACACCGATCGCGGTGCGGGCGTGCCGCCCGTTCTCACCCAACACGTCGATGAGCAGCTCGCTGGCCGCGTTGGCGACCCTCGACTGCAGACCGAAGTCCGGCGCGCTGGCCACGAAGACCAGCATCTGCACGATGCGGACCCGCTCCAGCTCTCCCACGGCCTGCACAGCAGCCGCGAGGCAGTTCAGCACGGCATGGCGCGCGAGCTCGCGGGCCGTCTCCAGGTCGACGTCGCGGCCGACGATCCCCTGCCCCAGCAACACACCGTCCTTGTAGGGCAGCTGGCCCGAGATGTGGATGCTTGAGTCCACAGCACGGTGGTCCACGTAGTGCGGGTCTACAGCGAGGGTGGGAAGGTCCAGCCCAAGGGCTCGGAGCCGCTCCATGGCGGAACCGCTCCCGGTGTGAATGTCAGTCATCTGTTCTCAGGTCTCCTTGTCGAGTCAGGTCGGCCCTCAGGCGGGCGCCGCGTTGTCAGGTACGCCGGGCGTCGCGCCGGCGCGATACTCGACCAGGGCGTGCAGCGCGGAGGGGAAGTGGTGCGCCACCACATGGCGGAACCCGTCCACGTCGCCCTCGAGCACACATGCCACCAACCTGTCGTGCTCGCGGGCGATGTCGTGCACGTCGCTGTAGGAGCGATGGTCGACCGCGAGGTAGAGGCGCAGCTTGCTCTCCCATCCGTTCCAGAGGTTCTGCAGGACGCTGTGGCCCGAGAAGTCGTAGAAGAGCGCGTGCAAACGCAGGTGCGCATCGATGCTGGCCGGGATGTCTTTGTTCTTGGTGGCTCTGTCGAGGTCCTCGACGGTCTGCAGCAGGAGCGACCGGTGCTGACCGCGCAGCCCCTCCATCGAGAGCTCGCCCGCGTAGGGCTCGACACGGAGCCGGATCGAGGCGATCTCGGCGACGTCCTGCGCGCTGACCTCCACGACGAACGCCCCGCGGAAGGGGACCTTCACGACCAGCCCCTCCTCCTCGAGCCTGGTCAGCGCTTCGCGCAGCGGGGACCGGCTGATCCCGAGATCCGCCGCGATGTGCGCCTCGCGCAGCTGATCGCCCGGCGGCACGCTCCCGTCGAGGATGGCGGCACGCAGGACGCGGTAGACGCCGTCCGGGGTTGTCGTCCGCTTCTCGTGCCATTCGAACGTGGCGTTCATCCCGCTGCTCCCTCTCGGTCGTTCGTCGGCCGTCGTTGCTGCTCGCACCGCCGGCCGCTCACGTGTCTGTCAAGGACGCGGCAGACCGAAGAGGACGGGCAGGTCGGAGATGTCGGTGATGCGCTCGTAGCCGAGCCAGTGCTCATCGTGCTCGAAGCCGCGGTCGACGTACACCTTCTTCTCGATGCCCATGGCGGCGGCGGAGCGGAGGTCGTACATCGGGCTCGCGGAGACGTGCACGAGCTCGTCGGGCGTGACGCCGAGCTTTTCGAACATGTACTCGAACGCGCCGAGGCGTGGCTTGTAGATGCCCATCTCCTCCGCGCTGATGACGACCTTGAACGGGGCCTGGAGGTTCTCCGCGAGGCGCACGGCGTGCGCGGTGTCGCTGTTCGTGATGATCACCAGCGGGACTTCCTCGGCCAGGCGGTTAAGCGCCGCGGTCACGCCCGTGTACGGACCCCAGGTGGGGACGATCTCGTAGACCGCCTGTGCGTCGGCCGCACGGTACTCGAGGCCGACCCGACGCGAGGCGCGCTCCATGGACTTGGCGACGATCTGGTGGAAGGGCTGGTAGCCGCCCATGCACTCGTCGATCCGGTACGCCTTGCAGGCCTGCAGGTAGTCATCGGCGATCTCGGCCGGAAGCCGGTCGCCCAGGACCTCGCGGAGCGCGTCGTTGATGGCGAACTTGATCAACGTCCCGTTCATGTCGAACGTCGCGAACTTCGGCTTGACATCAAATCCCATGGGGTCCTCCAGGTTCGTTCTCCCGGCCAACGTTTGGCCTTGTCGATTGTCGACCATACGTGTAGCGTCGTCGACTGTCAACAACCTCTCGTCGCTCGACTAGCCTGTTTCATGCGGCTGAGCGCCGCCCTTCCAAGCTCGCCTGAGGAGTTCGAATGAAGTTCACGTCCTACTGGCTCGACACCGCTCCCAAGGGGTCCGGGGAGCGTTCGGCCACCACCGTTGAGGGACAGACCGACGTGGCCGTCATCGGCGGTGGCCTGACGGGTGTCGTGACAGCCCTGCACCTGGCTCGGAGTGGAGCGAAGGTGGACCTGTTCGAGCAGGACACCGTCGGGTTCGGTGCCTCGGGGCGCAACGGCGGCATGGCCACGACCGGCATGTCGATCGGCATCCGGGACGCGGTGGACAAGATGGGCTTCGACAAGGCGGCGTCGCTCTACCGCACGTACGGCGAAGCGGTGGACCTGATCGAGAAGCTCGTCGCGGACGAAGGCATCGACTGCGACTTCGCGCGCCCCGGCAAGCTGGTCCTTGCCAGCAAGCCGGCGCACGTCCAGGGATTCGAGAAGACCGCCGAGCTGCTGAACACCCGCCTGGGAGGGGACTTGCAGCTGGTCCCGAAGGCCGAGCTGCGGCAGGAGATTGGCTCGGACGTCTTCCACGGCGCAATGGTCGACTCGAAGAGCGCCAGTCTCCACGTCGGGAAGTACATCCGGGGGCTCGGCGAAGCAGCCGAGCGTGCCGGCGTGACGATCCACGAGCAGGCGCCGGTGTTGAAGCTGACCAAGGTCGGCTCCGGCCACGAGCTCGAGACTCCTCGAGGCCGGATCCAGGCGAAGCAGGTGCTCCTGGCGACGGGCGCCTACACGCGCCGGCCGTTCCGCTGGCACCAGGTCCGCATTGCACCGGTCGGCAGCTTCATCATCGCCACCGAACCACTCGACGCGAGCGTGTGCGACGACCTGCTGCCCACGCGACGGGTGGCCTCGGACTCCAAGAACCTGCTGAACTACTTTCGCATCACCCCCGACAACCGCCTGCTGTTCGGCGGCCGGGCACGGTTCGCGATGTCCAATCCGCAGTCAGATGAGAAGAGCGGCAAGCTCCTCCGCGACGCCATGGTGCATGTCTTCCCCCAACTGACCAGTGCCAGGGTCGACTACTGCTGGGGAGGTCTGGTCGACATGACCCTCGACCGCATGGTCACGGCCGGCCAGCACGACGGCGTCTACTACTCCATGGGCTACGCCGGGCACGGAGTCCAGATGGCCACGTACATGGGGCGCCAGATGGCCGAGTACATGTCCGGCGTTCCCGAGGCCAACACCTGGCGCGACTTCGAGTTCCGTCGCATCCCCGGACACTTCGGCCCGCCCTGGTTCCTGCCCTTCGCCGGCGCCTACTACAAGTTCAAGGACCGCGTGGGCTGAGTCCCATTCCCTCCACCTACATCCCGCACCACGAAGGAAGGACCACCATGAACAGCTTCGACGAGATCCAGGGTGCCCTCGGGCCGATCCCGCTCGGCCCGGTCGTAGGCGGCAAGCCGCTCGACGGTGACGGCGTCATCCAGGTCGTGGACCCGGCTACCGAGGAGGTCATCGCCGAGGTCGCCGACGGCACCGTGGCCGAGGCAACATCAGCCGTCGGGGTGGCTCGCCAGGCCCAGGACGCCTGGGCCGCGATCAGCCCGAGGTCGCGCAGCGAGATCTTGCGGCGCGCGTTCGACCTCATGACCGAGCGATCAGAGGCCCTGGCCCGGCTCATCGTGCTCGAGAACGGGAAGGCGCTCCCGGACGCACGGGGCGAGGTCGCATATGCCGCGGAGTTCTTCCGCTGGTACGCCGAGGAGGCGGTGCGCCTGGGCGGCGTTGTCGAGCACGCCCCCGCTGGGACGAACAGGATCATGGTCCTGCGCCAGCCGATCGGCGTCTCGCTCCTCATCACGCCGTGGAACTTCCCGGCGGCCATGGCAACCCGCAAGATCGGGCCGGCACTCGCCGCGGGGTGCTCGGTCATCCTCAAGCCGGCATCCGAGACACCGCTGACCGCGCTCGCGATCGTGGCGATCCTCGCCGAGGCCGGCGTGCCCGACGGTGTGGTCAACATCGTTCCGTCGACCCGGTCCAACGACCTCAGCTCCGCCCTGCTCGATCACCCCCTGGTGCGCAAGGTGTCGTTCACCGGCTCCACCGAGGTCGGGCGCGTCCTTCTCGAGCACGCCTCCCGCACCGTCGTCAGTGCGGCCATGGAGCTCGGTGGCAACGCGCCCTTCCTCGTTCTCCCCGATGCCGACCTGAATGAGGCCGTCGCCGGCGCGATGGTGGCGAAGCTCCGCAACGGCGGGTCCGCTTGCACCGCGGCCAACCGGTTCATCGTCCACGCTTCGCTTGCCGACGAGTTCACCCAGAGGTTCGCCGAGGCCATGCGCGGCCTCCCCGTGGGCCCCGGCCTCGACGAGGCGACCAAGGTCGGGCCGCTGGTGAACGCCAAGACCCGCGACAAGGTCGCCGATCTGGTCCAGTCGGCGCTCGATGCGGGCGCCACACCGGTCGCCGGCGCATCGGCCCCCGACCGCGTCGGCTACTACTACACCCCGACGGTGCTGGGCGGGGTCCCGCAGGACGCCCACATCCTGTCCCAGGAGATCTTCGGGCCCGTGGCCCCGGTGGTCGCGTACGACGACATCGACGAGGCCGTTGCCCTGGCCAACAACACCGAGTTCGGCCTGGTCTCCTATGTCTACACCCGCGACCTGCGCACCGGCCTCCGCGTCGCCGAGCGCCTCGACAGCGGCATGGTCGGCCTGAACCGGGCGGTGGTCTCGGACCCGGCCGCCCCCTTCGGCGGCACCAAGCAGTCGGGCCTCGGCCGCGAGGGCGGGCACGAGGGCATGCTCGAGTTCACCGAGAGCAAGTACGTCGCCGTGGAGTGGTGATCGACCTCTGCGGCCTCAGGTGACGAAACGACGAAACCGGGACACGACTGGCGGGGCCATGAATGCCCCGGCCCAGTCCTGCCCCGGCTTCGGAGAACCGTCAGTTGGCGATCTTGTAGCCGACCTGTGCCACGGCGGCACGAATGGCGGCGTCGTCGATCTGACCGACGACCTCCAGGGTGCCGTTGGAGACGTCCACGTCGACGTCCTCGACGCCATCGATCTCCGTGACAGCGTTGGTGACCTTGTTGACGCACCCGTTGCAGGTCATTCCGACGACGGTGTACGTGGCGGTGCTCGTGCTCATACCGGTCTCTTTTCATGTCCTGCCGCTGGTGCGGCGTCCCTGGGCCGATAGGCTACCCCCCTACCGTATAAAGTCAGGAGGTGTGAGGGGTTGACTCAATACCCTCCCCCAGTATGGCAGTCCGAACAGACAGCCCAAAGACGCCCGGACGCGACAGCCCGGTCGACATCCGTGAGGACGTGCCAGACATGACCAGCCCCACCCCCGTGCCGACACCGCGCCCGACAAGCGTCAAGGCGGTGCGTAACGGCCCTCTCCAGCTGAAGGGCACCTTCCGACTCCTCGACCCGGACGGGGAGGAGTACGACCTCGAGGGTCAACGGATCGTGCTGCTGTGTCGGTGCGGACACTCGGCGAACCAGCCGTTCTGCGACTCGAGCCACAAGCGGACAGGCTGGTCCAGCGAGGATCGGCCCCCGGTGTGCGAGAACGCCGACGACGGCGCGGCCTGACGACCCCGGGTTGAGAGATCCGGATGCCTTTCAGTGCATCAGGAGCGGACGAGGCGAGCGATCGCGTCGTTGGCTTCCTTGAGCTTGGCCTCGGCGTCCTTGCCGCCGGCCGCGGCAGCGTCGACGACACAGTGACTCAGGTGCTCCTCGAGGAGACCGAGCCCCACCGACTGGAGCGCCTTCGTGATGGCCGAGATCTGGGTGAGGATGTCGATGCAGTACTTCTCCTCCTCCACCATGCGCTGGAGGCCACGCGCCTGTCCCTCGATTCGACGCAGGCGACGGGCGTAGTCGTCCTTGCGGTGGAGGTAGCCGTGGCTGTGCGGCGTCTCGGTCATGTGCATCGTCTCCGTGTGTACGCTCCCCCGGCGACAGACCCGGGCAGCCTGGACTGTACCCCGTACCAGTATCGGACGCAGGCCAACACACGCGGAGGCCCATTGACTTAGATACACTAGGGGGGTATCGTATTTCGCATCGGCAAGCTTGCGGAAGAAGGTGACAGTGATGACCGAGACCATGCAGCATCCCGGGTACAGCACCCGCAAGGACGACTTCCTGCGTCGGCTCCGGAGGATCGAGGGCCAGGCCCGCGGTCTCCAGCGCATGGTCGACGCGGACAAGTACTGCATCGACATCCTGACCCAGGTGGCCGCGATGACCTCCGCCCTGGAGTCGGTGGCCCTGGGGCTCCTCGACGACCACCTGCACCACTGCGTGGTGGAGGCCGCCGTCGCCGGAGGCCCCGAAGCCGAGCAGAAGCTCGCCGAGGCCTCCGCCGCCATCGCCCGCCTCGTCCGTTCCTGATCCCACCGAAAGGAAGTCACGCCATGAGCACCACGCAGACCTACACCGTGACCGGCATGACCTGCGGCCACTGCGTCGCCTCAGTCACCGAAGAGGTCGAGGAGATCAGCGGTGTCGAGAAGATCGACATCGTCCTCGAGACCGGCAGCCTCACGATCACGAGCTCCGAGCCGGTGGACGACGCCGCGGTGAAGACCGCGGTCGAGGAAGCCGGATACCAGCTCGCATGAGCGTCACCGTGAAGCTGCTCGGCTTCCTCGTCGCCCTGGCCGCGATCTTCGGCAGCGCAGTCGGGCTCGGGCGCGTGGTCGGCCCGGTCAACTCGTCCCCCGCCGCCGACCATGGCGACATGGGCGACATGCAGATGGCCGAGTCCGGCGCCACCAGCATCCCCAAGGGCCTGATGGTGTCGCAGAACGGCTACTCGTTCCGCCTGGACCAGGCCATCGTCGCCCCGGGGGCCGCCGTTCCCGTCTCGTTCACCATCGAGGATGCCGACGGAGACCCGGTCACCGACTACGACGAGGAGCACGAGAAGGAGCTCCACCTGATCGCCGTACGCCGTGACTTCTCCGGTTTCCAGCACGTCCACCCGGAGCGGGCCGAGGACGGCACCTGGTCGACCACGCTCGACCTGACAGCCGGCCAGTGGCGACTGTTCGCCGACTTCAAGGCGAGCGGCGCCGAGGCGATCACACTCGGCAACGACCTCGCGGTCCGCGGCGACTACCAGCCTGCCGCACCGACGGCCGACACCCGTACGGCGCAGGTCGACGGCTACACGGTCACCCTCGACGGCGACGTCGCCTCCGGCGAGGAGGCCAGACTCACCCTGAGCGTCACCCGGGACGGCGAGCCGGTCACCGATCTCGAGCCCTACCTCGGCGCCTACGGTCACCTGGTGGCCCTGCGGTCCGGCGATCTCGCCTACCTGCACGTGCACCCCGAGGGCACGCCGGGCGACGGCAAGACCGAATCCGGCCCCGACGTCGTGTTCTTCGCCGAGGTGCCGAGCCCCGGCAGCTACCACCTCTATCTCGACTTCCAGCACGACGGTGTGGTGCGCACCGCTGCCTTCACGGTGACCGCCTCCGACTCGGCCGGCTCGGAGCCCACCTCCGACGACGAGTCCGATGGCGAACACGCCGACGACGACGCACACTGATCCAAGGACCAAGGAGAAGCAGATGAGCTCGCTCACGGGTTCGCCCGACTTGCCGGCCTCGACCACCCAGGTCGAGCTCGAGATCAGTGGCATGACGTGCGCGTCGTGCGCCAACCGCATCGAGCGCAAGCTGAACAAGATGGACGGGGTCACCGCCACGGTGAACTACGCCACCGAGAAGGCCAGGGTCGACTTTCCCGAGGACCTCGACCCGGCCGACCTGGTCCGGACGGTGGAACAGGCCGGGTACGGCGCCGCACTCCCCCGCCCCGCGACGTCGGACGACGAACCGGGCGACGAGGAGGCCCTCGACCCCACCCGGTCGCTTCGCCAGCGCCTGATCGTCTCCGCACTGCTGACGGTCCCGGTGATCGCCATGGCGATGGTGCCGGCCTGGCAGTTCACCAACTGGCAATGGCTCTCGCTGACGCTGGCTGCGCCCGTCGTCGCCTGGGGCGCGTGGCCCTTCCACCGGGCGGCCTGGGTCAATCTGCGGCACGGCACGTCGACGATGGACACGCTCGTGTCACTCGGCACTCTCGCCGCGCTCGGATGGTCGCTCTACGCCCTCTTCTGGGGCACCGCCGGCACGCCCGGCATGACGCACGAGTTCGAGCTGACCGTGGCCCGCACGGACGGGTCCGGCAACATCTACCTCGAGGCCGCGGCGGGTGTCACCACCTTCATCCTGGCCGGCCGCTACTTCGAGGCGCGCTCCAAGCGCCGCGCCGGGGCCGCGCTCCGAGCACTGCTCGAGCTGGGCGCCAAGGACGTCGCCATCCTCCGCGACGGTCCCGACGGCGAGATCGAGGAACGCATCCCCACCGCTCAGCTCACCGCGGACATGCGCTTCGTGGTCCGCCCGGGCGAGAAGATCGCCACCGACGGCGTGGTGGAGGAGGGCAGCTCGGCTGTCGACGCCTCCATGCTCACCGGGGAGTCGGTGCCCGTCGAGGTCGGACCCGGTGACGCGGTCGTCGGCGCCACCGTCAACGCCGGCGGTCGGCTGGTCGTTCGCGCCACCCGGATCGGTTCCGACACCCAGCTGGCGCAGATGGCGCGGCTGGTCGAGGACGCCCAGAACGGCAAGGCCGAGGTACAACGCCTCGCCGACCGGGTGTCCGGCATCTTCGTCCCGATCGTCATCGCGCTGGCCGCGGCCACCCTCGGATTCTGGATCGGAACCGGCGGCGGACTCGCCACCGCCTTCACCGCCGCGGTCGCCGTACTCATCATCGCCTGCC
>JBDSPC010000422.1:0-5582 GCA_039914485.1 Nocardioides sp. | reverse complement strand
GGTTGGTGCAGATCACCGTGTCGGACGGGGTGTAGGTGGTGGAGAACGTCTCCGGCTCGCGCGACTCGGTGTTCGGGCTGACCGGCTCGAAGAAGCGCTTGACGTCGATGTCGAAACCGCCGTAGCCCTCGTTGGCGTGGCAGGAGAGGGTGTCGATCCTGCGTACCTTCGCCTTGGTGACGTTGTAGCGCTCGGACTCCGAGGTGGTGATGTTCCAGTGCTTCGTGGAGTACATCGAGACCGTCACGACGCCGCTGGTGGTCGGGGTGGCCGGGGTGACGTTGGCGTAGATCAGCACGCCGTAGGGAGTGTCGTTCTTGAACTGCAGGTCGATCGCACCCCACGCCACCGTGGCCTCACGACCGATCGGGTAGCGGTCGATGTAGAACGAGTGCGGCTTGTGCTCGACGTCCTCGAGGCCGGCGAAGAACATTGCATTGAAGGTCGTCGTCGCCATCTGCGAGACGCCGCCGCCGAGGTCGGTGACCAGGATGCCGTCCTGGATGATGTAGCCCTCGGTGAAGCCGTTCTCGCGGGTCCGCTCGCCGACGGTGCCGTTGAGGCTGAACGTCTCGCCGGGCTTGAGCACCGTGCCGTTCACCAGCTCGGCGGCCCGCCCGATGTTGACGTTGCGGTATTCGGCGTACGGGTAATAGGTGGTGAAGGTCGAGACGCGTTCCTTGATCTGGAGCGCGCGGGCGTCCTTGGTCGTGAACTCGGGCTGCGCGACCTTCGCGTCGACCTGCAGGGTGCGCTCGCCGATGGGCGCCGCCACCAGCGCCAGGAAGCCGGCGTCGACCTGTTGCTGGTCGTAGGTGACACCGGGCTTGGCCGGGATCACCTTGGGCACGCCGCCCACGAGCGCGACGGTGGCGTCGACCGGTGCGCCCTCGGCGACCACGTTGGCTGACACGATCTCGGCCAGCTTGGCCGTGTCGAGCTGCGGCACGAGCGCGCCATCGACCGGCGCGAGGCTCAGGGCCGGGGTGAAGTCCTGCGGGAAGAGCTTGATCGTCGCCTTGTCGAAGTTCAGCGACACGGGGTCGGACACGGCCGGGTTGGCGAACGACTCGCGTGCGGCGGCCACGTCGGCCTCGTCGATCGTGGGCTGCGTCTGCGCCAGCTCGAGCTCGGGCGTCTCGCCTTCGCTGAGGTACGCCGCAACGAGCGCGTCCCGAGTCGACGCGGGATCGAGCGCCCGGCCGATGCGAGGCTTGACCGTCGTGATGGATCCGCCGTCGAAGCCCAGGGCGCCTTCACGGGGTGCCGCGCCGTACTGCCCATTGAGGCCCGCGAGCGCCGTCGCGAACGCGGCCTCGTCGACGGTCACCTCGGCCTCGAAGTCCTGGCCACCGGTGAAGTAGTTCCAGAGGCGCACCGGGTCCCAGCTGTCCTCGCCGCCGGCCTCGGCGACGGAGGCGTCGTAGTCGACGGCGATGCCCGCGGCGGTCGGGTCGACACTGACCGGCTGGCCGTCGATGGTGGCCTCGATCGGGCCGGAGACGCGGTCCGCGAGCCCGGCCTGGAGCCGCTGGGCGGCCTCGGCCTGCGGGTGCCCGCCGATGCTCACGCCGGACACGGTGGTGCCGCGCGCGACCTTGTCGGCGGCGACGTAGTGCGCGCCGACGTAGGCCCCGCCGATCAGCAGCCCGAGGCCCAGCAGCAGCCACAGCACGACCCGGCCGCCGGACTTGTCGGCGACGGCATCGTCGGTGGGGTCATCGGTTCTGGGGAGGATCGACACGGCTCGATCCTAGGTTCAAGGGGCCAAAACTCCCGGATCCTCGCGGCCCGCGCGACGGTTCGAGACGGTGGCCAGGGCGATCAGGAAGACCACGAACGAACCGCCGAGGATGGCGTAGCCGGATGCCGAGTTGGCGATCAGGTAGTCGCCCTCGGCCCGGGGCAGCACGGCGTAGCCGATCGCCCCGAACCAGCCGAGCATGAAGGCGAACCGCCAGCCGCCGGCCGGCAACGCGATGGTCGTCAGCGTCGCGGCCCCGAGGCCGAGCGCCAGTCCCCACCACGACTCGTGGATGAGCGCGGCGGCCAGTCCGCCGGCCGCGCCCACCACGAGCAGCACGAGCGCGACCAGCGCCCGGACCAGCATCAGCTCACAGGCCCGCGAACAGGTCGGCCTCGAAGCCGTCCTCGCCCACCGGGCCGCGCTCGCCCTTGACCAAGACGTAGAACTCCTCGCCCCAGAACGCGTGCCCCGACTCGGCGCCGGCGAAGAACGGGCCGTCAGGGTCGACCTGGGTGCGGTGCATCTTGAGCGCTTCCATCTTCGTGTGCACGAACCCGGTGCCGTCGACGCACGCCGAGATCTGGTCGTCGGGGGTGATGAACGGCCCCATCTCCCCGTCGGGGTCCATGCCCTCGAAGGTCTCCGTGTCGCCGGCCTCGCGCATCTGGCGGATGCTGTCGCGGGTCTTCGACTCGCTCATCGCGCACCAGTAGATCTTGGCGATGTCGTGCGGGGTGCCGAGTGCGAGCTTGTACGTCGGGGCGGCGGCCAGCAGGGCGGCGTACATCGCGACACGGTGTGCCTGGATGTGGTCGGGGTGGCCGTAGCCGCCGAACTCGTTGTAGGTCACCAGGACCTGCGGCCGCAGCTCGCGGATCTCCTTGACCAGCTGGTCGGCGGCCTCGGTGAGGTCGGCGTTCCAGAACGCGTTGTCGGGGACGAAGTCGCCGGCGATCGCGTGACCGTCCTCGTGCCAGGCCATGCCGGAGTCGTGGAAGCGGCCGAACCCGCCGAGCCAGCGGTGGTCGGTGACGCCGAGGCGGGCCATCGCGGCCGCGATCTCCTCCTTGCGGCGCTCGCCCAGACCGCCGTCCTTGTCGTAGGCGAGGTGGCCCAGGTCGGGGACGAGCACCTCGCCCATCTCGCCGGCAGTGCAGGTCACGACGGTGACACCGCGGCCCTCGGCGACGTACTTCGCCATGGTCGCGCCGTTGTTGATGGTCTCGTCGTCGGGGTGAGCGTGCACGAAGAGCGCGCGCTGGTCGGCTGTCATGCGACCAGCCTAGGGGCGGCGCCACGGGTGCCGAGCGCGACGCCGACGACAGCGACGAGGAGGCCGATCAGCTCGAGCGGACCGAGGGTCTCGCCGAGCACGATCCACGCCAGCACCGCCGTCACGGGCGGCGAGAGGAAGAACAGGCTCGAGCCCGCGCCGGCTCCCCCGCGGCGTACGAGCGCCCCCAGGAGGAGGAGGCCGACGAT
The DNA here is from genome assembly GCA_039914485.1 of Nocardioides sp. Taxonomy (GTDB): domain Bacteria; phylum Actinomycetota; class Actinomycetes; order Propionibacteriales; family Nocardioidaceae; genus Nocardioides. The sequence continues at coordinate 2,353 of JBDSPC010000422.1, read as the reverse complement.
CGAGTTGACGATCGCCAGGAACGCGACGGCGATGCCGCCGCGGAGCGGGTCGCTGACGGCCTGCGTGCCCTCGAGCGTGAGGGCGAGCACGGCGAGGGGCGGCGCCGACACCGTGAACTGGATGGCCGCCGACCAGATGGGGTCGGGGCCGTGCCCGATCCAGCGCTGGCCGAGGGTGCCGAGGCTGAGCGTGATCGCACTGAACACGCCCAGCCCGATCGCGACCGGGCCCCCGGCCGCCTGCACGTCGGGGCCGAGCACGATCAGCACGCCCGTCACGCCGATGACGAGGCCGATGACCTGACGGCGCGACAGCGATTCGCGCAGGAACATCGCCGCCAGCACGGCCGTGAGCACCGGGGTGAGGGCGTGCAGCAGCGATGCCAGGGTCGCGCCGAGGCCGGCGTCGAAGGCGAGGTACATCGCACCGAACTGGACCGCGTTCATGACCACGCCGGTCAGCGCGACCCGGCCGAGGGTGCTCCGGTCGATGCGAAGCGGTCCGCGCAGCGCGCGCGCGAGGACGAGCGCGAGCACCGCGGCGACAGCGAAGCGGAGCGCGAGCAAGGTGAAGGGGGCGACGTGCTCGACGCCGTACGGCCCGGAGATGTAGCCCGACGACCACACCAGCACGAACGCGGCCGCCGGCACGAGCGGGAGCGTCCCGACCGCTCGGGTGGTGGGCACGTCAGTCAAGAGGCTTCTTGATCCGCTTCGGCGCGGTCGGCAGGACGAGCGGCGGCAGGGTCGGTGCGTCGATCCCGGTGTCGAGCCAGCCGTCGAACTCGTCGACCAGCAGCTCCACCATGAAGTCGGGCGCGTCGGTGACGACCGCCCAGGGGTGGCCTTCCTCGTCGTCCTCGCCGGCCAGGCGCTCCCGCTCGGCGGTCGCCTCGAACCCGCCGGCCACCAGGCGGCGGGCGACCTGACGCGCGTCGTCCTCGTCGAAGAAGATGGCCCTCATGGAGCCATCCTCTCGCGCAGGGCAGGGAGGAACGGCCGGTCGGGGGCGAGCCAGTCGACGTCGTCGAGCTCGCCGGCGCTGACCCAGCGGACCAGGTCGTGCTCGGTGGGCGTGGGCTCCCCGTGGGTGAGTACGCCGCAGGCGACCCGCAGCTGGTGCCGCTCACCGATCAGGGCGCTGCCCGGGAGCCAGCAGGTCACCTCGATGGCGCAGCCGAGCTCCTCGCCGATCTCGCGGACCAGGGCCTCCGCGGGCGACTCACCCGGCTCCACCTTCCCGCCGGGGAACTCCCAACGCCCGGCCGCCTCGGCCGGTCCGGTCCGGCGGGCGGCGAGCACGGTGCCGTCGCGCACGATCGCTGCCCCGACGACGAGCGTGCGAGGCGTTGAGGTCACGCGGTCGACCCTAGATGGCGACTCGTAGGCAAGCGTCAGCCCGGTCACAGCATCGACACAGGCGGCGGAACCAGCGTGGGGTCACCGACCTCAGGAGGACCCATGTCAGTCACTCGCCGCGTCACCAGTGGCCTCGCCGCCGCCGCGCTCGCCCTGCCGACAGCGGCGTTCGCCGTACCCGCCGTGGCGACGCCGTCGATCACGTTCGTCGACCGCGGCTGGCCCGGCCAGCCATACGGACAGTCCTACGGCGGCACCTTCGGGCAGACCACCTCGATCAACGCCACCGATGCGACCGCCGAGCAGTCCGTCGGGGTGGTGCAGATCTCGACGGTCGTCGACTTCGACGGCGGCCGGGCGGCCGGGACCGGGATCGTGCTCGCTTCCAGTGCGGCCGGTGGCGGGGCGCTGGTCGTCACCAACCACCACGTCGTCGAGGGCTCCACCAGCATCGAGGTCACCGACCCGGTCACCGGCGAGACCGCTGCGGCGGAGGTGCTCGGCTTCGACGCGGGCAAGGATGTCGCCGTACTCCGCGTCGACTCGTCCGCCTTGATCGCGGTCGAGACCGACACGTCCGGCGTGGAGGTCGGCGACCCGGTGGTGGCCGTCGGTGATGCGGGTGGCGACGGTGGCAGCCTGACCGCGGCCGCCGGAACGGTCACCGCACTGCGCCAGCAGATCGACATCACCGAGGACGACGGTTCGGTGGCGACACTGCGGCGGCTGATCGAGGTCGACTCCGACATCATCCCGGGCGACTCGGGCGGTGCGCTGCTCGACCAGACCGGCGCCGTGGTCGGCATGAACGTCGCAGCGTCGAGCGGCTCCAACGAGATCGACGGCTACGTCATCCCGATGCGGCGCGTGCTCAAGGTCGTGGACCGGGTCTTGGCCGGGGACGACAGCGGACCGGTCACCCTCGGCTACGCCGCGTTCCTCGGGGTCGGCCTGTCGACGTCGGGCGGGCCAGCCGTCGTGGGCAACGTGGTGA
>JBDSPC010000432.1:0-10395 GCA_039914485.1 Nocardioides sp. | reverse complement strand
ACTCCTGGTGCAGGGAATGGCGCGAGACCTGGTCCAGCGCGAGATCGCCGCCGTGGAGGCCTTCGGGGACACCCGCGGCCGCTCGACCGGCTGCGTGATGCCGGCCGAGTTCCTCGGCCGGGTCGGTTTCAAGACGCAGCGCGCGCACGTGACCACGCCCCGGATGCGGATGGACCTGCGCACGGTCGTGACCTGGAAGAGCGAGGTGGAGGCGGCGCTGGAGCGGATCTGGGGCGTCGTACGCCCACCGCAGAAGGCGACCCGCCCGATCGGATCGGTGCGGGCCGCCTCAGGCGCCTAGCTGGTGAGTCTGAGTCACGCGCTCGTGGCTGCGTGTCTCAGATCAGGCCCTCGAGCTCCTTGAGGAGCGCGGCCTTGGGCTTGGCGCCGACGATGGACTTCACGACCTCGCCGCCCTGGTAGACGTTGATCGTCGGGATGCCGGTGACGCGGTAGGACGAGGGCGTGACCGGGTTCTCGTCGACGTTCATCTTGAGGAACGTGATCTTGTCGCCGTGCTCGGCGTTGATCTCGTCGAGGATCGGGGCGACCTGGCGGCACGGCCCACACCATTCGGCCCAGAAGTCGACGAGGACGGGCTTGTCTGACTTGAGGACCTGCTCGTCGAACTGCTCGTCGGTGACGGCGGAGATGTTGCCCACGGGGTGCCCTTTCGGTTGCTGGTGGCTAATTGCTAAGTGAACACCACGCCACCGACATCTGTTCCCCGGTGAAGGTGGTGTGGGGGGACGGGCCTCAGCCCGAGATCTGCACCGTCTCCTCGACGACGGCAGCGGTGGCGGCGGCCGCACCGGCGGTCGACGCCTTGTGGTCCAGGTCGGCGATGTAGCGCTCGGCGTCGAGGGCGGCGGCGCAACCGGTGCCCGCGGCGGTGATCGCCTGGCGGTAGTGGTGGTCGACGAGGTCGCCGGCCGCGAAGACGCCGGGCAGGTTGGTGGCGGTCGAGGGGTGCTTGACCAGGACGTAGCCGTCGTCGTCGAGGTCGACCTGGCCGGTGAGCAGCTCGGAGCGCGGGTCGTGGCCGATCGCGATGAACAGCCCGGTCACGTCGAGCTGGCGCTCGGAGCCGTCGACGGTGTCGCGCAGGGTCAGCGACTCGAGTCGGTCCTCACCATTGATCGAGGCGATCTCGGAGTTCCACACCATCTCGAGCTTCGGGTCGGCGAAGGCGCGCTCCTGCATGATCTTGGAGGCGCGCAGCTCGTCGCGGCGGTGGATCAGGTAGACCTTCGAGCCGAACCGGGTCAGGAAGGTCGCCTCCTCCACGGCCGAGTCGCCGCCGCCGATGACCGCGATGGCCTGCTCGCGGAAGAAGAAGCCGTCGCAGGTCGCGCACCAGGAGACGCCGCGACCGGAGAGCTCCTCCTCGCGGGGCAGGCCGAGCTTGCGGTAGCCCGACCCCGTCGCGAGGATCACGGACCGGGCACGGAACTCGCCGTCGGCCGTCTTCACGATCTTGATGTCGCCGGTCAGGTCGACCTCGACGACGTCGTCAGGGATCAGCTCGGCGCCGAACCGCTCGGCCTGGGCGCGCATCTCGTCCATCAGGGCCGGGCCCATGATGCCGTCGCGGAAGCCGGGGAAGTTCTCCACCTCGGTGGTGTTCATCAGGGCACCCCCGGCGGTCACCGAGCCCTCGAAGACCAGCGGGTTGAGCGACGCGCGCGCGGCGTACACCGCGGCGGTGTAGCCCGTGGGTCCCGAACCGATGATGATGACGTTGCGAACTTCGGACATGCGGTCAGGACTCCTGAGGATCGGGATTGGCTGGTACGCCGTGTGCAACCGATCGTAGGCGCCGGATGTTCCGCGCGGCCGGCCTGTCCGGGTCAGCGCGCCCTGAACGTCAGCGAGCGGACCGGCTCGGGCTGGCCGCAGATGAAGACGTCGACCTGCTGCGCACCGGCGTCGACGTCCCGGAAGACCAGCGCAGCCGGCTGGTCGTCGTAGGTCACGCCGACCTCGAGACCAGGCTCGGCCTCGTCGGGCACGCAAGCGGGGTCGGGCGCGTAGGACGAGTAGGGCGTGGTGCGCTGCAGCTGGCGGACCTGGGACTTGAGCGTCGTCGAGTCGCTCCTCAGCGCCGGAGGCGAGGGGTTGGCGAAGGGCGAGGCCTCGCGGGCCTGCTGCTCGGCGTCGGGCTGCTTCTCGGTGGGGGCGGCAGACTCGGCACCCAGTGCGTCGGACCCCTGGTCGGACATCGGGCTCTCGGCCAGCTCGCTCGAGGTGGTCGTGTCGGCGGCGGAACCGGCGGAGTCGCTGGACGTGTTGCTGGGCAGCACCTGACCGATGCCGACCCCGGCCACGACGACGGCCGCGGCAGCGAGCAGGAGGGCCCCGGCCGTACGGCGACGCCGCGACCCGAGAGTGACGACGGGGGCCAGCTCGAGTCGCTCGGCAGATCCGCGATCCGCGGTCAGGTCAGCGAGCGCAGCGTCGAGACGCGCCACGACGTCGGGAGGCGTCGGGTCGGTGTGGCGGGCGGACGCCAGGAGCGCGCGGACGGCGTCGTCCTGGGCGGGGGTCAACTCGGATTCGGGATCGGACACGTGCGGGCACCTCCTTTCGGCGTACGGACAGATGGGGCTCAGCGTGTGGGTGGTGGGGCGCGCGGGGGGCCAGTCGTTGGGACGTCTGCCGCCGGCGGCGGGTTCCCCGGCGCGGGAGTGTCGCGCACCACGGGGGCGAGCACGCCGAGGAGCGGGGCGAGCTTCGCGCGGCCCCGGAAGCACCGCGACTTCACGGTGCCCTCGGCCACGCCGAGCATCTGCGCGGCCTCGGCGACGGAGTAGCCCTCCATGTCCACCAGCACCAGCGCCGCGCGCTGGTCGGCGGCCAGGGTCTTGAGGGCCGCGAGCACCGTCCGGCGACGTTCGTCGGCCACCGTCAGCTCGGCCGGATCGAGCTCGGCGTCGGTGGAGCTCACCAGCGAACCGCGGTCGGCTCGATCCTCGAGGTCGTCGGGCAGCGGGTCGGCGCGGCGGACCTTCATCGCTCGCAACCGGTCGAGGCAGGCGTTGACGACGACCCGGTGCAGCCAGGTCGTCACGGCCGCGTCACCGCGGAAGGAGCCGGCCCGGCGGAAGGCCGCGATCATCCCCTCCTGCAGGCCGTCGGCGGCGTCCTCGGGGTTGCCCATCGTGCGTAGCGCCACCGCCCAGAGCCGGTCGCGGTGCCGGGAGAACAGCTCACCGAACGCCTCCGCGTCGCCCTCGACGTGCAGGGCGAGCAGCTCTGCGTCGTTGAGATCGGCGCGGGAGGAGCTCATCCCTTGACCACCACGTCGGCGATGGTGCCCCGGAACTCGCCCTCCACCGGCGGGATCGAGGTCAGCCACACCGTCACGAACCGGCCGGAGACGGCCTCGTCGAGGGTCACCGTGAGCCCGCCGTTGCCGGCCGCGGTGCCGACGGGGGTGAGGTCGGCGATGCCGGTGGGCGCGGTGGTGGTGAGGTAGACCGACAGCTCGGTCGGCCCGCCGAGGGTCGCGATGTCGATCTCGCGCACTCCCTTGGCTGCGCCGAGGTCGAGCACCAGGCCGACGCCGTCCTTGAGGCCGGTCGGGCCGAAGTCCTGGAGGTAGGACGCCGTGCGCCACGAGGTCGCCGGGTCGCCGTCGAGCACCAGGGGCACGAGCTCGGGGTTCTCCTCCTGCGGTGCGGAGCCCTGGGGGTCGAAGTCGGTCGCGGTGAGGCCGGTGAAGGGGGTGAGGGCCGCGGCCGCAGAGGGCTTCGTGGACGCCGCGTCCTCCTCGGGCTCGTCCGGGTCGCCGGAGCCGAGGTGGTAGGCGGCGACCGCTGCGACCAGCACGAGCACCCCGACCCCGAGGGCCATCGCCAGCCGGATCCAGTTGCGCCCGGGCACGACGTCGCTGCCGGTGTCGGTGAGCTCCGCGGGCGGCCAGATGCCGCTGCCCGAGCTGCTGCTCGGACCGGTCGACTCCCACGGCCAGTAGTCCGGGGACTGGGCGGCCGTGGTGCCGGGTCGCGGGCGGCGGACGGGTTCGCCCTCGGGGGGCTCGGGCGCGAACAACGGCTTGACGGGCTTGTCCTCGAACGGCGGCGGCGGCGCGGGCGCATCGCTGCGCGTCGGGATCCAGCCGACCCCGTCGTTCTCGTCGAAGACAGGGATGCCGGCCTGGGTGGGCAGCTCCACGGGCGCAACCGTCTGTTCCGGGTCGGGCTCGGGCGTCGGTTCCGGCTCGGGTTCGGGTTCGGGCGCCGGCGGGGGAGGCGTCGGCTCGACGGGGGATGGCGGCGGCGCCGGGGCCGGAGCGGACAGCGGTTCGATGCGGCGTACGGGCTGGGTCGCGGCGGGTTCCGTCCACGAGCCGCCCTCGGCCATCCCGGTCGGATCCCCGACGAAGTCGGCGAGCGCGGCCGCGATCCCCGTCAGCGTCGCGAGGTCGTGCGCCGTGCGCTGGTGGTGTCCGGAGGTGGGGTTGATGACCTGGTCGCACAACGCGTCGAGGGGGCGCGGGATGCCGGCTCGCACCCGCCGCGGTCTCAGCACCTCGCCGTGCAGCCTCGGCGCCGGCGGGAGCAACGACATCGAGGGCCCGGCCCACTTGCCGGTGAGGGCGGCATACAGCACCGCGACCGTGTCGATGAGGTCGGCCCGCTGGCGCTCGAGTGGCACGCCGTGCAGCGCGGCGTCGACGGCGAAGCCGATGATCCGGACCTGCCCCTGCCGGTCGATCAGCACGTTCTCCGGCACCATGCGCCCGTGCTGGAGCCCCGCGTCGTGGGCGCGCGCCAGGCTGTCGGCCACCTCGGACACGATCCATGCCGCTCGCCGCGGCGCCAGCGGCCCGCTGTCCGCGAGCATGATGTCGAGGGACGTGCCCGCGCCCCACTCGTTCACGACGTAGCAGAGCTCCTCGGTGCGGTCGGCGTCGAGCACCCGCAGCAACCGGCGGTCGTGGTGCGGCGCCGTACGCCGCGCTGCGTCGAGCAGGCCGTCGGCCCGTTCGTCGGCCGACGCGATGATGTGTACGGCGACGTGCCGGTCGAGCACGAGGTCGTGCGCGCGCCAGAAGCGGCCGCCGGCGCTCTCGGTCAGCAGCTCGTCGAGGCGGTAGCGCTTGGCGAGGAGGTCGCCGGCATGGAGCGAGTCAGGCATGCGGCACCTCACTCTCGCGGACGGGGCAGGGTCATGACCATGCTAGGCATCAACCGCGTCGCAGTCTGGCCGACGCCACGTCCGTGAGCGACGTGATCTCACGGATGTGCAGCAGGCGCGCGACCAGCAGCAGCACGAGGCCACCGGCCAGGCCGGCGAGTCCTCCGCGCAGCAGCGAGAGCAGGATCCCCGGTCGCTCACCCAGACCGGCCAGCGCGAGCTCGACCCCCCAGGCCGCGAGGCCCGCGGCGGCACACGCGAAGACCATCCGCACCAGGAACCGCACCAGGGCCGGAGTGCCGAGCCCGCCGAGGGTACGCCGCAGCGCGCCGTAGCTCAGCGCGGAGCCGACGACGTAGGACACCAGCCAGGCGATCACCAGCGCCGGCGCCGTCTGCTCGGCACTCGCGCGACTGACGAGCCAGAAAGCCGCGGCGATGTTGGTGGCCGAGATGGCGCACTGGATGAAGAAGACCCGGCGCGTCTGCTCGAGGGCGTAGAAGCCGCGCAGCATCAGGTAGTGCACGGTGAAGAACGCGAGCGCCGGACCGAAGAGGGCGAGGGTGGGGGCGAAGGCTCGCGGGTCACCGGCGCCGGCCTCGAAGAGCACACCGGCGATGTCGCGAGAGAGGATCGGCACCAGGGTGGCGAAGGGCAGCACCACGACCAGCGCGGTGCGCAGGGTGGAACCGATCGTGCGGCCCATGTCGCCCAGCCGCTGGTCGGTGGCGTAGCCCGAGAGGCGCGGCAGGATGGCGGTCGTGAGCGAGACGGTGACGATCGCGTGCGGCACCATCATGATCAGGAAGCTGCTGGCGTAGACGGTGTTGCCGGTGCCGTCGCCGCCGAGGACGGTTCCGCTCGACGCCAGGCGGGTGACCACCAGGAACGCGATCTGGTTGACCACCACGAACAGCACCGTCCACACACCCAGCCGCAGGGTGTGGCCGAGCCCGGTGCCGCGGAAGTCGAAGCGCGGCCGGTAGGCGAAGCCCGCCTTGCGGAGGTAGGGCACGAGGATCAGGAACTGAACCACGATCCCGAGCGTCGAGCCGAGCCCGAGCAGCAGCTCCTGCTTGTCGGTGAACGGTCCGACGAGCTCCGACGCCGTCGGAGAGCCCCACACGAGGAGGTAGACGCTCAGCACCACGATCGCGATCAGGTTGTTCGCGATCGGCGCACACATCATCGGCCCGAACCTCTGCCGGGCGTTGAGCACCTGGCCCAGCAGCACGAACATGCCGTAGAAGAAGACCTGCGGCAGGCAGTAGCGGGTGAAGGCGATCGCCGACTCGAGGTGCGCGGCACGATCGGCGTCGAAGAAGTCGTCGGCGAGATAGACGCGCATCAGCAGCGGCGCCAGCAGCACCAGCACCACGGTGACGACGGCCAGGAAGATGGCGGACAGCGTGATGATCCGCGCGGCGTAGGCGTCGCCACCGTCCGCGTCGTTCTTCATCGCCCGCACCAGCTGTGGCACCAGCACGGCATTGAAGACGCCGCCGGCGACCAGGATGTAGATCGCGTTGGGGATGGTGTTGGCGATCGTGAAGATGTCGGCGTGCAGGAACTGCCCGAGCGCGGCGATGATCAGCAACGAGCGGAAGTAGCCGCTGAAGCGGGACAGGATGGTGCCGCTGGCCATCACCGCACTGGAGGCCAGGATCCGCTGATCGGTCATCCGGTCGACTCGCTGGCGGGACTGTTGCGGCCACGGATGCGGCGTACGAGCCGGACCCCGATGGTGCCGAAGAGGAGCGCGGCGCCACCGGCGAGGAGCAGCCAGATCAGGCCACTGACCTGGGCGGCGCGGATCTGCAGGGTCGTGGATGCGCCGGTCGCCATCCCCTGGGCGTCCGTCACCACGAGGCGGGCCTGGTGGATGCCGGGGCGGCTGACGGTCACGGTGGGCAGGATGCGGGCCCGGCTGTCCGCGCCGATCTGCCGCTCTCCCAGGTCCTCGAGCTCGAGACTGCTGTTGGACTGTACGGCGATGCGCACCGTCACCGGTTGGTCGAGGCCGTTGACGATGTCGGCTCCGAGCTGGCCGCTGTCGCTGGAGAGCGTGACCGCGTCGGGCGCGTCGACGGTGACGCTGGCCAGTTGCTCGGACACGAAGTCGGTGGCCGCGCGCACGGAGTCGGCGGCCCTGGCGGCGTTGGGACGGTGGCCGGTCGAGAGGCTCATCAACACCTCGTCGGCGACCTGTTGCCGCACGAGGTTCTGCTGGGTGAGCAGCCCGGCGAGCAGGCCGGCGCGGCCTGTGAGCTGGTCGGCGCTGCTGAAGTTGGTGACGCCGAGCTCCGCGGTCTCGTCCTCGTCGGTGTAGGCGAGGCCGCCGCGGTTCATCGAGACGGCCCGGCGCTGGCCGAGCTCGCCCACCGAGACCTGTTCCAGCCAGCGCGCGTCGAGCCCGTCGAAGAGAGCGCTGGGGTCGGTGGGCTTCCAGTCGGCCGGCAACATCATCACGACCGGGGACCGGGTCCCGGACTGGAGACGCAGGGCCGCCTCGCTGAGCAGCCGCTGCCGCAGTGCGAGCGGGTCGTCGGCGGCCGTCGGGCTCGGTCCGCCGGACGAGGCGCCGCTGGAGGTCACGACGATCTTGTGCCCGAGCAGGCGCACCAGCGACTCCGGCGCATTGGGCGGCACGGCACCGGCGAACGACGTGTCCGCCAGCAGGATGGTGGTGTCCTCCGTGCCTGCCGAGATCGCGGCCGGGCTCAGGATGCCGTCGCGCGGGGCCAGCGCCGGGGTGGCGGCCAGGCCCGCCCGGTCCATCACCTGCTGGCTGCGGGTCACGGCCTGCTCGTAGTAGCCCGGACCGTGCGCGGCCGCTGCGGACACGTCGAGGTCGCCGTACGGCAGGGAGAGCACGATCTCGCCCGAGGTGACCTGCAGCAAGCGGTCGAGCCAGGCCCTGGCCACGATGGCGAGCTGCTGCTCGTCCTCGGTGAGCTCCTGGTCGGGTTCGGCCTGGGGGACGGGGTCGAACGCGGTGGCGTAGGGGTCGGGCGTGGCGGGCGCGCCCCCGCTCGGGGCCGGCTCCTCGGAGGGGGACTCCGTGGGCTCCACCGGCAGCGCCGCGGGATCGGGGGCCAGGCTGCGGGGCGGGTTGCCGGCCGCGAGCCGGGCGGCGGCCGCGATGACGGCCGGGTCGATCAGCCAGGTCACCTCCGCCCCGGTCGCCGGGTCGCCGGCTTCGAGGATGGCGCTCAGGCGACCGCCCTCGCCCAGGGAACGGGCCCAGCGTCCGACCCGGTCGACGCGACCGTCCGGCGTGAACCACACGGTCTCGCGGATCGGCAGCACGATGGCCGCCTCGACGGTGTCGGGCGTCTTGCCCCCGGTCCGTGGCACCAGCGGGATGAACGTCCGGGCGCGCCCGTCGGCGAACACATCCTTCGGCAACGTGGCGGTGAGCCCGCTCGCCTGCACGCCCAGCCAGTAGACGCCGGACGCGGAGAGGCCGAGCTCGGAGCGCGGGACGGTCAGGCTGAAGGTGGTGGTCTCCCCCGGATCGAGCACGTCGACGGTCGCCTCGGTGCCGGGAGTGATGACGCGCTCACCGACGAACTCGCCGGCATCGGTCGCGGCCGACGCGGACAGCGACGTCGCGTCGACGATCGGTGCCGCGGAGCGGATGGCGTAGAGGTTGATCTCCGTCCACTGCTCGGCGCTCTCGTTGGTGACCGTGCCGGTGATCGTGACCGGCTCGTCCTTGTCGCTCAGCGTCGCCGGCGAGATCGTGTCGAGGTGCACCAGCAGCGGGTCCAGACTCGCGCGGGCCGTGCGGGCCTTGCCCGGATCAGCGCTCGCGGACGTGGTGCTCATGAGTGCCAACAGCCCCATCACCAGCGTCAGCGCGAGAATCCGCCCCCGGGTCCTCCGGGCAGGGAGGGAGGGGGACGGGTGCTGCACGGCACGACTCTAGCCGCGCGCACCACCCGCTCCGCGACGACGCTCTCGACCACGGCGTTCGGTCCTGCTTCCCCTAGAGTTGACCCTCGTGTCCGACGCCGCCCTGCCTCCGCTGACCATCGTCGAGGTCCAGCACCGTGTGGGCGAGGAGCTGACCCGGATCGGGCCGGTCATCGACGAGCTCGGCCAGCGGTTCGCGGCCGCCGGCGAGGAGCTCGCCCTGGTCGGCGGACCCGTGCGCGACGCCATGCTGGGCCGCCTCCAGAACGACCTCGACTTCACCACCTCGGCCCGCCCCGAGAAGACCGAGAAGCTGCTCGCCGGCTGGGTCGACGCGCTCTGGGACATGGGCCGCGCCTACGGCACCATCGGCGCACAGATCGGCGAGTGGCAGGTCGAGATCACGACGTACCGCTCCGAGACCTATGACCCGCTGTCGCGCAAGCCCGACGTCGCGTACGGCGACAACCTGTCCGGCGACCTCGGCCGGCGCGACTTCACGGTCAACGCGATGGCCGTGAGCGTGCCGGGTCGCGAGTTCGAGGATCCGTACGGCGGACTCGTGGACCTCGCCCACCGGGTCCTGCGCACGCCGGGCCGCCCGGAGGACTCCTTCTCCGACGACCCGCTGCGGATGATGCGCGCCGCCCGGTTCGCCGCCCAGCTCGGCTTCACCGTCGCACCCGAGGTCGTCGAGGCGATGACCGCGATGGCCGGCCGGATCGAGATCATCTCGGCCGAGCGGGTCCGCGACGAGCTGGTCAAGCTGGTGTGTGCGCCGTTCCCGCGGCTCGGGCTCACGTTGCTGGTGGAGACCGGCCTGGCGGCCCACGTCCTGCCGGAGCTGCCGGCCCTCGCGCTCGAGCGCGACGAGCACCACCGGCACAAGGACGTCTACGAGCACACGTTGACCGTGCTCGAGCAGTCGATCGACCTGGAGTCCCGCCTCGGGGGCGGACCGGATTTCGTCTCCCGCTTCGCCGCGCTGATGCACGATGTCGGCAAGCCGCGGACCCGGAAGTTCGAGTCGGGCGGGATCGTGACCTTCCACCATCACGACGTGGTCGGCGCCAAGATCACCCGCAAGCGGATGCAGGCGCTGAAGTTCTCCAACGACGAGATCGACGCCGTCGCCACCCTGGTCGAGCTGCACCTGCGCTTCCACGGCTACGGCTCGGGCGAATGGACCGACGCCGCCGTCCGCCGCTACGTCCGCGACGCCGGCGACCAGCTCGAGCGGCTGCACATGCTGACCCGTGCCGACTGCACCACCCGCAACCAGCGCAAGGCCGACCGGCTGCGCAAGACCTACGACTCCCTCGAGGTGCGGATCGC